>NZ_DASTTN010000207.1:0-8015 GCF_035760125.1 Flavobacterium sp. | reverse complement strand
AATAAGCCCCGTAGTACTATCAAAATCAAACAATTCAACATTTAATTTATTATTTACACAAATTAATTTAGTGCCATCGGGAGAAAATTTTAAATATCCAACCGTATAATCTTTATCAATTTCAATAATTGAACCTACATTACTTATTACTGGTGTCAAATTAAGTCCTGTATCAGTTATTTTATATGATAAGAAACTGTTATTCCCATATCCATGAACTACCACCCAATAATCTTTTCCATTAGCATTTTTTACTGCTGTAATTTTTTCACAAGCAGGTGTTACTAATAATATATTTTTATTTTGAGTGATATCTCCCAATCCACCATTTAAACTTAAATCAACTTCAGAATATCGTACACCATTAGGATATCCTAATTCGGTTACAGTAAAAATATAATAAATAAAGGGACTATCTGGCTTTGGAACAATAATAGCTGACTGTGTACTTGATGAATCACCCAACAGACCAATACCATTTGACATTACCTGATGGTTTCTATTCCAAACAGTAATGCCATCGGTATAAAATAAAAGCTGACCGGCTGCATTAGCAATTGTAGCACAACCCTCATATGTGTTGAGCTGGCCATCTGTTAAAACAACAGGACTGCCACTATTAAAATCTAATCCTGCATGATTTCCAAAATACCAAATATTGGCTTCACCTTGAGAATAAGAAATAAATGAGATTAATAATAAAAAGAAAGATAACTTTATTTTGTTATTCATGAAGATAATCTAAATAATACATTAATACTAATGTTCAAAAATACTATTTTAGGTGTACAATTCTTTCTTTTTACAAAGATTTTTGCTACTAAATATTGAATAGAATTATTTAGTAAGGAAATGATTTTGACGATCTTCCCAATAAATAAATGACTCAGCCATAAAATTCCTGTCCATCACCCAGAAGTATGCAATAAACTTTCTTTATCAGCTAGACAATCGATAAGATTTCGCATAGACTGGTTTTCCTGTCTTAAGATTTTGTTCTCATCAAACATGATTTCGCTGTCAAAATATCTGGCGTGGTCAACTGGAAAAAAACGTTTTCCGTTTGTAAACTTAGTTTCTAAAAATAAGTCTTCATTCTTTTTGTAAAATCGGTAGATTGTACTTTTACTCGATTTCGGGCTTATTATAAATTTCTTTAAATCTTCATATTTCATTTCATTGTTGATTAGTATCACGTTATTGGCAAATACAGGAACTCCATACAAGGGAGTAAGTCAATCATCTACGTTTATAAATACTAACAAACTTTCAAAAATGTAGCCTTTTGGCACTTTTTTTTGCAAATATTTTTTTTGACTGGGAAAATAAGTGTTTCAAAATGAAACAGTGAAATTATGAATCCTTAGAATTGGTAGAATTTAATTTATCACACCGTATGCGTGGGCTGAATATATATATACATTCCTACGGTCGGAGAAGTAAAATGAAGAACTAAATCGGAGAATTTAGCATAAAAAAGAAGCGTTAAGGAGAGACATCAGAGTATCAATTACTTTATGAATACCTTTTGAGTCCTCATAACAAATACTGGACTATCTTGCTGAATAACTAGCTGTTTAGGCACAACACATCTGATACATTACCACAATATGAAAACAAAAAGGATAAGCAATAACGCTCATCCTTTACTAATTAACTTTTCAATAAATATTCTTTTTCAATACGTTAGAAATATAAAATCAAATATTACCAACTCCTTCTTCATCACACAAAGTCTCTTACTTCGATTTACCCAGTAAAAGCCTTTCTATTGTTTGTTATAAAATTACATTTTGTATTTAACCGCTCCCCCTTATCGTTACTGCGAATAAATTATAAGCAACTCCTTTTTATAAAAAGTTCATATCACGTGCAGGACATTATCACGTTAGCTATTTATAACTTATGAATAAAATCTAATGACTTGTTGTCTATTTCCATTAAATTACCATTTAACTTTAAACCCGTTAAACTTGTGCATAATGTATCTTTTGTGCTATCTGAGTAAAAAATAATAATTTTTTCCCTGACATCAATATCATATCCTTTATTGGAAAGCTTTATGGTATCAAGAATGTTCTTAACTTTATCTAAAACAGTTTTTTCTTTAATTACATAGTTTTTGAATTCTTTATCATTTTCAAAAGTATGCTCAAACATATCACAATCGATACGAGTAATAGTTGTTATTTCTAAATCAACCCGCTGTACAAAAATCATAGTGACTTTCTTTTCTGGAATGCTACATCCTAAATTAAAAAAAATAGCAATTAAAAAAATATTTTTTTTCATCATTTTTGTTTTTCTTTATTCTCTGTTTTTTTTTCGGATGTAATTATAACTTCGTTAGTAGCAGTTGTAGATGTAGGGTTTATTGTATCAATTAATGCAACACCTCCATGATCTTTACGCGTGACTTCTCCTTCTTTTATTTCGCCAAGTGCCTTAGCCGTTTCTTGCTCGCTCCCTTCAATAACTCTTTGTTCTTCCTTATTATCATAGCCTACAACAGGTGTCGCTAAGTCTGCAGAATATTGTTTTGGGTTCACTACACTTTGTAGCGCATGATCCCCCTCATGATTTAGAGCCGTTGTAGCAGAAATCACCACCCCTTCATTTGTCAAAAGCCCCTTACTTGGATCCCAATTTATTGTTTTTGAACTAGAAGAGTAAGAATCATTTCCTTTTACTCCTTCTGCGATAGTAATGGTTTCTTTTCTTGATTCTAATTTTGCAAAAATACCATCTGCTTTATTTGCTTTCAGATGCTTAATAGCTGTTTTAAAAGCTTGTTTAAATTCTTTTGTTGCATTTTTTGCAAACACAATTTTTTTCCCATCAGGATCAAAAGCATTAATAACATTATTTGCAACATACACATAAGGGGAAATATTTACATATTTTTGCGCCAACGGGTCAATGTTCATCCAACGACCTATAGCAGGGTCATAATTCCTAGCTCCATAGTCATACAAGTTAAGCTGAGAGCCTCCAATATTGTCGTCCTGCAGTTCTTTTCCGTTGTACTTATACTTTAACGCTTGATTAGTCGAAACTATTGCAGGCCCATAACCTATATGCTTAAGTCCAAAAGGAAAATAATTGTTTTCTTCAAGAATTTGTAAAGACGGTGTACTTGTAGCACTAATGTCTTTATAACTCAATCTCACATTTCCCAAATGATCTTTGTATTGAAACACGTATTTAAAAGAACTTGCTGTAACGGATTCAACATACCCCTCGGCAGTTGGAAAAAACTGTAAAGCACCTCCTAGATACTGATATCCTCCCAAATAATCAGTCGTTGTGACACTGCTCGGAGAAGCAATGGTCACAATCTTTTGTACTTTCTGCCCTGCTGCATTGTAAAGATAAGCAATATTTCCAGTTGTCCCAAAAGTTATTTTGCTTGGTAGGTTCAGGTGGTTATAGGTAATGACTGTGATGTTTTTATTGTTGTCTTTTATCAAGTTTCCATTAATATCATAGGCATAATCATCACCACTGGTAGTACTATCTGCAAAACCATTTACCTTTGATCCTGCTGGAGCATTATCTATTACTTTAACTAATTGATTGGAATTAGTACTGAGATAACTATAGACCAAATTATCTATTTGGGTGGCAGTCTCACTACTGCCGTTTCGCACCAAAGTCATAATATTTCCATTCTTATCATACGCAAGAGTTTCGTTGTATGCATTAGTCGTGACAGCTGCTTTTTGGAAAACAGCGGTAGTTAATCGGTTTAAATTATCATACTTATAACCATAAGCCCTTTGTACATCTGCCGTATTCCAATACGTTTCTGCAATATTGCCATTATACAAAGCCTTTACTCCTGTTATACCTGTGTTTACTGTATTATAATTGATTTTGAAAGCAAACAAATCTTTTGGATCTGTCCCTTGCGTCAGATTAGCCGTTTTGTTAATTTCAGTCATCCACCCTCTTATATTATAACTGTAGTCCACTTTTTGTAAAGGATTAGTACCAGTAATATCAGAACCGCCAACTCTCTTCACTATGAGTTGTCCCAATTCATTATATTCATTCTTATATAAAAGCTGTTCTGCCCCTGCTGTCCCAATCTTATGCGTATGCGTCAAGAGTCGATCTTGAGGAGTGTAGATATAAGCGTCTTTCACATACAATTCAGCATCTCCCGATAAACGCTTGTGTCTGGTTTCAGTAGAAAGAAGCTGTCCCGAAAAGGCATCGAAATTGCTGTCTGTTCGAGTGTAGCCACCAAGATAATTTGTACTAAAACTCCTTACAGGCCTGGCTTTGGCATCATACAAAATATAGCTACTTTCACCTGTGGTTGAGGCCAGTGTACTGAGTACCCGAACCCATGAACCTGTCGGCAGGCCTTTTGGCTTTAATGTACTGTTGTTAAATGCTACAGGGGCTGTATAAGCTATAGCGGGCGTAAAAGCCTGAAAATTATAATTATCATAATAATTTACCGTCAGCAGCTTAAATGTTGTTGGTGCGATATTATTGGTATAATAAGCTATTCCTGTGAGACTATCAATAGAGGTAGCTGTTGTTGTTTTACTTTCGCTTAAGACAGTTAGCCCATTGACGGCGGTTTGTTTTACTGCTCTGCCCGCACTGGTTACTGTAGTGGATTGTTCCCAGCCTGTATAAATTGGCCTGTTGAATACATCATATTTAGTGATCATCCATCCCACAACCCCTGCCTGCAGAGGATCATTAAAAGGTGAAAATACTGGTCCTGAAGCAACTACACGATCTAATTTATCATAAACTATAAACTCCCATTGTTTTCCAGGTAGTTTTTTCTCTACCAAACGGTTACGGTAATCGTATTTGTATTGGTAACATAAGTCGTTAAGGATTGCTGGCGTAATTGCAACATCCGCTTTTGGAGGAATTACATAAGTCAAATTACCATAAATATCATATACATAATAGGTATCGTGTTTCACACCCGTTTCGTATGTTCTTTTTAAGACGACCTGCCCTTCTTTGTTTTTAAATTCTTCAGTCGTATTATCTAAGGGATATTGTTGTGTAGTCAGCCAGTTTTCATTCTTGGTAATACTTTTATAAAGAGCATTGGCATTATAAAAAACTGTTCCAGCTGCATTTGCTAAACTAATATCAAATAAACCTAAGGAAGTACTCCAGTTTGTTGTTGCCGTATATAGTATCACTTCACTGACAGCGTTGGTTTGATAATCTAGCTTTATGGTGTGGTTATTAATTAAAGACCAATCGTTTCCTGGTGCAGCTTGCTCTAAAACACGCTTTAGCGGTGATGCTTCTAATTGCTTTTCACTGAACGGATTATCATTTACCGTTCCATAATTAGTTTTATATTGTGCTATTAAATTGGGTACTAAAGTAAGTGGGGCAATGTAAGCTGCTGTCGTCTGCGTGGATGCATAAGGAAGATATTCCTTAATCTGATACCCATTTTCGTATTCAATAGGAGTTATTATATCATTACCTGAATTAGATTGCTGTTTGGCAATTTGCTCAATGGGTCTTCCCAGACCATCAAAATAAGTAACATCTACTTGTGCTTGAGCTGGTGTTGGAGAACTAATACTAGCCAAACTAGCTTGCTTATAGGTAGTTGTTTTGATGTAGTTTTGGGTTTGCCCAAAAAACAACATGGGTAGTAAAAGAAAAAAAGTTATATATCTTTTCATAATGCTTATAGTTGTGTTTTTATAAGGATAATATCTTTGTTAACTAATTAGAATTCGGCCAATAGGTTAATGGACCACCTGGAGATAACGAATAGGCTAAAATCATTTGTGAACCAGTATTACCATAATAGCCTCCAGACACAATTAAAGATGACGTCCCCATATAGATATAATTTGTAGAAACAAAACTTTGTCCATATTGTGTAAAAGTTCCACCTGCCGATATAGTTGTTCCATTATAACTTAAACTGCCATTTCCGCTTCCTGATGATGTTGATGCAGATTGAACCACTAAATAAATATAAATAGGGTTAGCCAAAGTATTCACTATGGTACCGTTTAGTGTTGATCCTGTCACTGTAGGGTATGTCCCCGATGTTTTATAAAATCCCATAGAGGGTGCCGTAGTGCTCATTGACACAGAAGAAGAAAGCGCACCATCTCCAACTGCATTGTAAGCAAGGACTTGAATATTATAAGGTGTTGCGCTGGCTAATCCTGATAGAGAGCCTGTATTAGTAGGAGTAGCTATAGTGCTTGCATAGGCTCCGTTTTTATGTATTTTATAACCTGTAGCCCCGGCAACGGCTGCCCATGAAAAGTTGATAACTGAAGATGTAGCACTCGTAAAAGTCAAACCAGTAACAGCATTTGGTACTGCGGGCAATGTACTCATTGATACAGCAGTACTTAAAGCACCATTACCCAAAGAACTGCAAGCCTGAACCTGAATACTATAAGCTGTTCCGCTGGTTAATCCTGTTAAAGTTGCAACGGTTACACCTGAGTACCCTACAACTACACCACCTATGTATAAATTGTAGCCTGTAGCCCCAGGAACAGCATTCCAGGATAAGTTTATTGAAGAAGCAGTAGCACTAGTAAAGGTTACTCCGGTTGGCGCAGCTGGTAAAGCTAAACAACTTCCATTAGTGTTGGCATAATTTTGTCCATTAGCAATAACATCAGCTTGGGCCAAATTATCTGCTTCAGCCTGTGAATTATTGGAAGAATAAGTGTTTGCAGGGACTGTATACACTACATCAGAGCCAACAAAACCCGCACCGCAATTATTCTTTTTATACTTACCTGTTTTTACTATGTTTTTATATTCAATGACTGTTATACAATTTTCTGCCTGCCCCTGGTAATTATAACAAAACGTTTTTAAAATTTTTGAATTCTGATCCTTTATAAGTACTAATCTATTAAAATTATCATATTCGTAATAGGCAATGAAGCCTTTAGGGTCTGTTATAGTAGTTACTCCTATAAGCGGCTTGTGGGTGTATGTGGTTATTAAAGCATTTGATAAAGAGACATTACTTCTTAATCCATTTATAGTCGTAAGGTTGGCTTCAGTGTAGGTGCTTAATGACGCAGGAGTTATACCTAATGCAGATGCAATTTGAGCATAAGTTGCATTCTCAATTTTAGCAATAGGTTGAGTTTTGCCATATCCCCATATTATGGATACTGAAGTGCCGTTTTCAGGAGTGTATTGTTGAATATTACCTTTGTCATCATATTGGTCATATGTTATTTTCTTTTCAAGTTGACCAATATTCAAAATATTTGGAAGTTCATTAGGAAATTTAGCTGAATAGATTGATTTAGGCAACAACAAATTGCTAGTTGTAGCATTGTTGGCGTAGGTTGTCTTTTGTTTTGAAATTAATATATTATTTATATAATTATCTTCTGCTATTGCTTCCGAAATCTGAAACTTATTCACTAAATCTAGCATAAAAGGTTCCGATATTAAATCATAAGCATAAAAATAATTAGTTTTTAAATCTTGTCCTGATATAGATGTTGTTATTGATTTACTTACTACTTTATTTTTTGCATTATATACAAAGTTCGATGTCGTAGTGATAGGATTTGTTCCATTTGCATTATAAGTTGTAACATCGTTTTTAATTGGATAATAATCGTAAGTAAAATTTTTGGTCGCTGTTGCAAATAGCAATACATCATTTCCTTCGTTATAAGAATCCGAATAGGTCATTTCTTTCTCGTAAATATTAAATCTAGCTGAATCATATCTGTAAGTATAATTATTTTTTTTAACGAGAACATCATTGTCCTTAAAGTCATAAATAGCAATAGCTTTCCCCCGTTCACATTCTAAAGAAGAATACTTCATATAAATACTTTGATCCCCTATTTGCCAACCTGTAGTTGCTAATGGGGACTGATCAAAATGCGGTATCCCATTAATATCTGTTCCATAATTAGTAAAAAAATGTTTGGTATACGAATTATCCAAATTAACCTCAACTACTTCATCATAACCTATATGAGAACCACTTCCTGTAGCACTATAAT
>NZ_DASTTN010000206.1:0-5981 GCF_035760125.1 Flavobacterium sp. | reverse complement strand
AAAACAAAACAGCTTGTTTGTAATTTGCCTCAGCACCAGACATAATTGCCAATGTGGGCAAAACATACACATAAAAACAAGTTAGGCAAGCCGCAGGATTTCCAGGCAATGCGAAAATCATTTTATTATGCAACTTTCCTGCAAACAATGGTTTTCCAGGCTTTTGATTGACTTTGTGAAATAAAGTTTGCACGTGAAGTTCTTTTAAAGCCTTTGCCACAAAATCATAATCCCCAACAGATATTCCGCCAGAAACCAAAACCATCTCATTATTCGTTATCGCATCTTGGAGTATGTTTTTGGTGTTTTCAAAATCATCATTGACTTCATATAAGGTCACCGAATCATAATAAGCATCTATTAATGCGGAATGTAACATAATTCCATTGCTTTCATATACTTTCCCGTGTTCGAGTGGTGTACCGGGTTTGGCCAACTCATTGCCTGTGACCACAATTCCAATATTTGGTTTTTTATAAACTTTAACATGGGTAAAACCAAGTCCCGCCAAAAAACCTATAGCTGCGGAATTCAATAAAGTTCCTTTTTCGAGTGCCAAATCACCAGCAGAAATTTGCTCTCCAATGGGCCTAACATTCGTTTCTGGTTCTACCAATTCGTCCAGTAATAATTGGGTTCCGTTTGCAGCAACCAATTCAATCTGGATTACTGCTTGCGCCGAATCTGGTATAGCTGCTCCGGTAAAAATCTTGACAGCCTGTCCCGGAAGCAATTCCACTATATGAGAATCTCCCGCTTTTATTTCGCCAACAATTTCATAAACCAAATCATTGTGCAAACACAAAGCATAACCATCCATCGCCGATTGTCGAAAAGGAGGCATATTGATGAGTGACAAAAGAGATTCTGCCAAAATATGTTTTCTGGCTTGAGAAAGAGAATACTCCACTTTATGTAAAGCAGGCAAATTTTGTTCTAATATCGAAAAGGCTTCTTGAACGGAAATCATGCGTTATATTTTTTATAATATTCAAAAATACAATTCGAAAATGACTTTAATGGGAGGTTCCAAATAAAATATAAACACAAATTTCACGAATATAGTTATCTTTTTAAATTAGTCCTAATTCGTGAAATTTGTGTTCTGATTTTTACAAACTATAATTCAAATTTACCATCAAACGATAATTGGCTTCAATATTAGAACCTGCCAAATTTTGTGTAACCGGAAGCATGGCACTCATACCAAGAGAAAATTTATCTTTCCCAATTTCTAAACCAAATTTACTGAACAAAACATCTCCTGCAGTATTGGGCAAAACTTGTCCATGCTGTTTATTCGATTGGTAAACCTCACCTACCAAACCGAGATTCGGCATTATTTTTAAAGTATTGGCTTCCAATAAATAAAAGAACAATCCACCATAATTGAATTGGTTGCCATATTGATAGTTTTTACTATTTTCAGTTTTAAAAGTATAATCTAAAAGTAAATTCAGGCCTAAATTATTTTTTTGGATAACATAATCAGCTACCAAAAGGTAATCCCAACTGCCCGTTCCTACTTGAAAACTTTGATTAACAGTCCCCAGATTATTGGCTTCGTTGAACTTCCCTGTTGGCATTTTTACGCCACCACCCATTTGTAATTTATGAGTCAAGGTAATACTGTCTTTATGGGTTTGATACAAAGTGTACATCCCCATCACAGTGATATCGCCCAAACCTTGAATTTCTTCCTTTCCAGTCGTAAGTTCACGACTGTGGTGCTGAAAAGGAATCAATGTGAAAATCTGAATCCTTTCGGTAATTGGTATTTTTGACCAAATCTGGACCGTATTAAAATTTTCATCCACCCAAGGCGAATTGTCAAAGATCCCGTCTTTACTGGTATAGCTTTGATTCAAATAACGAACTCCCACAAAGTTTGAATTGAGCATAGAACCAAAACCCAATCCACCACTACTTGCCGAACAACCACAGGCATCACAGTCTTCATATTCATATTCGCTAAGCAATAACAGATTATGAAATTTATTGGCATAAATACTATCTTTCAACGGATTCGAAAAAGCCAATTGAAAACTACAAGCTAGGATTATAAAAAAATATTTTTTCATTGTATTTTAAAATTCTGAAAATCGCTTATCGGTTAGATATTGATTATCGGTTAATATTTTTAGAAAAGCAATTACTTGCGTTTTCTCTTGGCTGGTCAAAGCAATTCCGAGTTTGCCATTTTGATTTAAAATGGGGTCTAAAGTTTCGGAATCAACAACACCAGAAGCATAATGTTCCAGAACAGCCTCTAAAGTTCCAAAACGTCCATCGTGCATATAAGGAGCCGTCTTTTCAACGTTTCTCAAACTGGGCACTTTGAACTTATAATAATCCGTCGCCAATTGGGTCACGCGATAACGCCCTACATCATTTAACTTTGGATTGATTGCCAAGCCGTTGTTTCTAAAAGAATTGTCGGTCATCAAATCAGTGGCGTGACATGAACTGCATTTGGTTTTGAAAATATCATAGCCAGCCAACTCCTCTGTTGTCAAAGTTCCACCCGATTCGTTGCGACGGTATTTGTCGAAACGCGAATTACTGGAAGTCACCATCAACATAAATTGCGACAGAGCTTTGAGCATATTCTCGGAATTGATTTGACCGTCTTTGAATGCTGATGCAAACAGTTTTTGATAAGCTGCATCGGACTTCATCATGACAATAGCATCGGTAAAATTGCCGCTCATTTCAATTGAACTCGTGAACGGAATAATGGGTTGCAAATCGAGATGCGAAGCTGCACCATCATACATAAAGGTTGTTTGATAACCTAGATTTTGAATTGCCGGTGTATTTCTTGTCCCAATATTATCGCCTACCCCGTGACTAAAAACGTGACCATGATGGGTAAATGCATTCTCCTGAATATGACAAAAACCACAGGAAACCAATCCATCTGAAGACAATCTTCCGTCGTAGAACAACTTTTTACCGAGTTCAAATCCTTTCTCTGTTGGCTGATTCAATGTAATATTGTAAGCCAAAGGAGGAAAATTGGAAGGAACGGTAAACGCTAATGGCACATCAATATAGTCGTCATCAATATCATTGGAACAACTTAAAAACAACGGTATAATTAAACACAGAAAATATATTCTTTTCATGTTTTTTGAATGTTGAAAGAATTACTGAAGCTCTTAGGTTAGCCCCGATAGAGCCGATATCCCAGCTTGTTTTTTCTACAAGATGGAATAAAGGCGATAGCGGGAGAAAAGTGGTTATGAAAAACCAATCTTCTGCTCCTAAAAATTCAGCAATTTATTAGTCGTTGTGTACGTGTGCTACCGAGAACATTCCGTTTAAATTGGCAGTAATCAAAGGCAACTGAGTACCTCCCATAATCATAGCTCCCATTCCTCCCATATTGTTGTCTGAAAGCTTAATTTTATTGGTACCGTCAATGATTTTAGCCACATCGGCTATGACGTGAATTTCAGGAGTAATTGTGGTTCTCACCAAAGCATTTGAAGGCAGGGTCAAAGTAACTTCTGTATAGTTATAGTCCGTTCCGGTTTGTCCTGTATGCACCATAAATGAAGTATCTGTCGTTACCGAAGAAGAAGTGAAAGTCCCTTCGAAAGCCACAAATTTATACCCAGCTGACCAACTCCACAACATTCCTGCATCCTGTGCTTGGGTTAGAAAATCTCCTTGACCCGTAGCGCCCAATTCCCACTGTGCTTTATCAACTCCAATTCCGAATTTTATTTTGGTGTAATCGCCCGCAGGGATATTTTCCAATTCGATTTCGTGGCTATCGTCAGTCGCTTCATCAACAATAAAATAGCTGTCATTTTTTGGATAGGTAAGTGTTGTACCATCAGCTTTGGTCAAAACGATATTACTGATGATGTATTTTATTTGGCTAATTTTTAGAACTTCCCCTTGCGAAGTTGTGTTGGCCTGTGTATCTAAAATCAAGTCATTTGACCCAAAAGCATTATCAAATTCCACCACTAATTTTCCAGTACCTGTGATCGCTTCATCATCATTATTAGAACAGCCTACCAATACAGAGCCCATTGCCAAAACAGCAATTGCTTTATTTATTATGTTTTTCATTATTTAGTATTTCTTAATTTATTTAAAATGGGTGCGTGCGCAAAAACGTTTACAAACGACGAATATCATTTGCAACTATTGACACAAAAGTGTTTTTTATAAAATCTAAGAAATAAAAATGGGTGGTCGGAAAAGTGATTCCAAATGGGAATTGGAATATAAATTAGAATAGGTATTGCTATTGTTTTCTTTATCCAAAAATGATACAGAAGCAATAGAAAAAGTTTTGATTTCTTGAAAAAATAGTAGTTCAGCAAGAGGAGAATATCCCTTTTTATCGGAAGATGCAGGCTTTTCATTTTCGGCAGCTTTTGCCAATTCTTTCATCAAATGACATTTCCCGTTACAATGCATCATTGGCTTTGCCTTGTTTTCACAAAGTACCTTCGAGATGTATTCATAATTAACCACGTATTCTATAACCGGAAAAATCGGTTTTAGAAAAATGGCGATGATGAGTATGAATACGAAGTTTTTCACGGCACAAAGATAGCATACCATTTTTAAATTGAAATGACTTATATCAGTTTTTCACAAATTATCGTTAAAACATTAAACCTTTGACTATTACGGTCATCTTACATCTATAACTTAAAAACAAACAAATATGAAAAATTTAATTATTGCCTTAGTATTCGGAATGGGATTGACTGGTTTTGCACAAGAAACCACCCCACAACAAAACAAAGCCAGCATGGAAAAAATGACTCCAGAACAGCGTCAGCAAAAACATTTGGCTCGTCTAACCAAAGAATTGACTTTGGATGCCAAACAGCAAGAAGCAGTCAGTAAAATTTTGGCGGAGAAAAGCGCAAAAGCTCAAGACTTTAGAAATCAAAAAAACACTCGTAAATCTAGTGGCGAAAAAATGACCGACGCAGAAAGAGATGCATTCAGAACTAAAATGCAAGCAGAAAAAGCAGATACCGAAGCTAAAATGAAAGCCATCTTATCAGATGATCAATATAAAAAATGGCTTACAATAAGAGAAGAAAACAAAGAAAAAATAAAAGAAAAAAGAAGAGGAGGAATGTAGAGAATAATTTTGATTGAATCCTTTTTGACCTCAAATATGAATTCCACTTATTTACACCAATTAATTTGGGCAAATGAGTGGAATTTATGTTTTATTAATTGACGTTACTTAGAACGTTTTAGAAACTTTGTCAATTGCTTGAATAGTAAAATCCAAGTCTTCGTAAGTCAATGCATCAGTGATAAACCAAGTTTCATAAGCCGATGGTGCGATATAAACTCCTTCGGCAACTAATCCGTGGAAGAATTTCTTGAAAGTTTCATTATCTCCTGCAGCAGCAGATTGAAAATCAGTCACTGGATTCGCATCAAAATGAACCGAAATCATAGAACCTATTTGATTAATGGTAAAAACGACATTATTGGCTTTCAAAACTCTTTCGATTCCTGCGCCTAAATAAGCAGTTTTGTCTTCTAATCTTTTGAAAATTTCCCGATCGTTATCCAACGCCTGCAACATCGCCAATCCGGCCGCCATAGCCAATGGATTCCCCGACAAAGTTCCCGCTTGGTAAACAGGTCCCAATGGCGCTAGGAAATTCATAATTTCGGCACGTGCCGCAAAAGCTCCAACGGGTAATCCACCCCCGATTACTTTTCCGAAACAAACAATATCTGCATTGATGTTGAACAGTTCCTGCACACCACCTCTGGCCAATCTAAAGCCTGTCATTACCTCATCAAAAATCAATAAAATTCCGTCAGCCGTACATAACTCGCGTAATCCTTCCAAAAATCCTTTTACTGGTGGAATACATCCCATATTTCCAGCAACAGGTTCAACAATTATGGCTGCAATTTCATTTTTATTGGCTTCGATTAAAGTTTTCACATTCTCCAAATCATTGTATTTAGCAAGC
>NZ_DASTTN010000205.1:0-5307 GCF_035760125.1 Flavobacterium sp. | reverse complement strand
AAGCAAATAATTGGTTGATTTTTGGAGTGTTTCCAATTAATCTGGAGCGTAATTTTACTCCGTTTTTATCGTGGTATTGTTGTAAAGTTTCTGCTTTTAGCTTCGCCATATCCACATTCGATGGACATTCGGATTTACATCCTTTACAGCTCAAACATAAATCAAGCACTTCGAGTAAACCTTCATCGTCAAATTTATTTTCTTTGGTCGAATTGGTGATGGTTTCTCTCAATATGTTGGCTCTGGCGCGAGTGGTGTGTTTTTCATCACGGGTCGCCATATAACTTGGGCACATTGTACCGCCACTTTTCTCTGTTTTTCTACAATCTCCCGATCCGTTGCACATCTCGGCAGCACGCACAATTCCGTTATGCTCAGAGAAATCAAAATAGGTTTCCGGCATTGGAGTCTCTTGTCCAGGATTGTACCTTAGACTGCTATCCATTGGAGGTGTATTTACCACTTTCCCAGGATTAAATATGCCCCAAGGATCCCAAGTGTTTTTCACTTCGATAAACATTTGGTAGATTTCTTCTCCCAACATCAGCGGAATAAATTCGCCACGAAGTCTTCCGTCTCCGTGTTCCCCGCTTAATGAGCCTTTGTATTTTTTAACTAAGTGGGCAATATCGGTAGCAATGGTTCTAAAAAGGACTGTCCCTTCTTTGGTTTTTAGGTCAATTATTGGGCGAAGGTGTAATTCTCCTGTAGCAGCGTGGGCATAATGCACACAACTTAGATTTCGCTCTTTTAGAATCGCATTGAAATCTTCAATAAAATCAGGTAAATCATTTACGTCTACCGCTGTGTCTTCAATAACAGCAACCGCTTTGGCATCGCCTGGAATATTAGATAATAATCCCAATCCCGCTTTTCTCAGGTTCCAAACTTTATTAGTGTCTTCACCCCAAACAATCGGGAAGTGGTAACCAAGGTTTTTGGAACGCATCAGCTCTTCCATTTCTTTGGCGGCCTGAATAATTTCCTCTTTCGAATCTCTTAAAAATTCAACAACCAAAATTGCCTGTGGATCGCCTTCCACAAAAAATCTGTTTTTGCTTTGTTCGATATTTTCTTTGGTACATTCCAGGATATAATGATCGATTAACTCAACGCTATCCGGCTTGAATTTCAAGGCTTCTAAGTTGGCTTTCAATGATTCGTTGATGCTGTTGTGGTGTACGCAGACCAAACCTGCAAATGGTTTCAGTGTGTTAACTAAATTCAGTTTTATGGCTGTTGAAAAGAACAATGTTCCTTCGGATCCGGCGATTAATTTGCAAAAATTAAATTTTTCGGTCGGATCGCCAAAAGGCTGACTGTCTGCCAATAAATCTAATGCATATCCCGTGTTTCTTCTCGGAATTGATTTTTTCGGATAATTTTCGTCAAATAAAGCTCTGTTGGCCGGTGATGATAATAATTCTTTAGTTTGAACATAAATGTTTTGTTCCAAAGGGCTTACTACGTTTATTCCGTTGCATTTGTCTTCAAATTCGGCATTGGTTAAAGCACCAAAAGTAACTTCATTTCCATCTGCCAAAAAACCTTTGATTTCAAGTAAATGCTCACGGGTGGAGCCATAAATCACAGATCTTGCGCCACAAGCATTGTTACCCACCATTCCGCCAATCATACAGCGGTTACTGGTTGAGGTTTCCGGGCCAAAGAATAATTTATAGGATTTTAAATGTAAATTCAGTTCGTCACGAATCACTCCAGGTTCTACCCAAGCCGATTTTTCAACTGGATCAACCGAAAGGATTTTGGTAAATTCTTGTGAAATATCAACCACAATTCCATTCCCAACAACCTGTCCAGCAAGAGAAGTTCCGGCTGCACGAGGAATTACACTGCTCTTGTTTTCTCTGGCAAAAGCAATGATTTTTTGAATATCTTCCTTAGTTTTTGGAATGGCCACTGCCAACGGCATTTCTTTGTAAGCGCTTGCATCAGTGGCATAAAGTGTACGCATGGTGTGGTCGTACAATAATTTTCCATCTAATTGCTTTTCAAGACTTTCAAGGTTCATTTTGGTGATTTTTGATTTAAAATTTCAGCTTTTAGATTTCTTGTAATTTGAAGTCTAAAAGCTGAAATCTAAAATTATTTAGTATAGAATTCTATATCGAATGGTATTTGGAATCTTTTTCAATTTTTTCTCCAAATCTTTGTTGTGGAAATTATCAATATCGGTAATTACATACCCCAAAGTTTCATTGGTTTTCAGGTATTGCCCCAAAATATTATTGTCGTACTCTAAAAGTATATTGTTGATTTGTGCCAAAATACCTTTCACATTTTCATGGATATGCATGATACGGTGAGCGCTTTGAAGTTCAGGAAGCTGAATTTCAGGAAGGTTCACACTTCCATAAGTTGTACCGGTATTGATGTAATTAATTATTTTGTTGGCAACATAATGTCCAATGTCTTCTTGAGCTTCTTCGGTGCTTCCTCCAATGTGTGGAGTCAATATTACATTTGACATTCCTTGTAATTCGGATACAAATGGTTCGTCATTGTTTTTCGGTTCATATGGAAACACATCGATAGCAGCACCATGTATTTTACCGCTTTTCAAGTTGGCTACCAATGCATCAATATCTACGACATGTCCTCTGGAAAGATTTAGAAAGATTACGCCTGGCTTCATGTATTCAAAAGCATCGGCATCGATCAAGTTTTTATTGCTGGCGCGTCCGTCGACGTGTAAAGAAACGACATCCGAAAGGGCTAATAATTCTTTTAAAGAAGAACATTTTTTTGCATTTCCAAGGGCCAATCTATCAACGGCATCATAGAAATACACTTTCATTCCCAATGCTTCGGCTACGATAGAAAGTTGTGATCCGATACTTCCATATCCAACCAAACCTAATTTCTTACCACGTATTTCAACACTATTGGTGGCTGATTTGTCCCAAACACCTTCGTGCATCAATTTACTTTTTTCGAAAGTATTACGAACCAACATAATGATTTGTCCCAAAGCCAATTCCACAACAGATCTAGTATTGCTGTACGGCGCGTTGAAAACTGAAATACCTTTCATGCTACAAGCGTTCAAATCCACCTGATTGGTTCCAATACAGAATGTTCCAACCGCGTGCAGTTTATTGGCATGCTCCAAAACTTTCTCAGTAACGTGAGTTTTTGAACGAATTCCAAGTATTGAAACTCCTTTTATTTTTTCAATCAATTCGTCTTCAGACAAAGAACCCTTGATGGTTTCTACGTTATATCCTTCGTGTTCAAAGATTTTAACGGCATCTTGGTGAACGTTTTCCAATAACAAAACATTAATTCTGTTTTTTGGATATGAAACCGAAGCTTTATAGGATAGTTCATAAAGGATTTCGTCCAATGACGGAGCTATTTGACTAGCTTTTTCTACCACAATCTTGCGGCTTACATTTTCAGTAAAAGCAAAAAACTTACTTACTGCTCCACCCTCAAGGGTTTCATAGTCAGTATAACCATCTCCAATCATTATCGCTTCTCCTTGAAGGTTTAATGATTTGATTTTTTTTACTTTTCCTTGGTTTTCACACAATTCGTCTTTTTCATCAAAACCAATGATGTTTCCTTCGTGGTCAAATTTGAAAGTATTTGCCAAAACATGCTCCGGTTTAATACCATATTCCTGAACGATTGGGATGATAATTTCCTTAAAACCATTTGAAATGATATAAATGTTATCGGAGTGTTGTTTGAAAAAAGTTCTATTTCTAATTACTGAAGCTGTTACTTTCTTTTTTAATTCTTCAATTACAGTGCCTATATGGTCTCTATTGGCCTGTAATAATTGTATTCTTTGGGTCAAAGATTCTTTTAAGGACAATTTACCTTCCATTCCTAGGTCGGTTAATCGTTGAATTTCACTTAATATTTGAACCCCTGCGGCACTATCTTGGTAAATTACTTCACATAATACATCTAGTGCTTCGACTTTCATAAAAGTACTGTCAAAATCGAATATAAATGTTTCCTGATTTTCTGTCATCTTTTTTGTGTTTGTCACAAATAAAAATTATTTGTAAATTTTTTGCACAAAGATAAACCCTCGATTGTTATTCTGAAAATATATTGGTATAATACTAGCCAGTTTAACGATAATTGAGGTTATTGTTATAAATAGTCTTTTTGATTGTGTTTTGTTGCATTTAAACCTAGAAAATCAATTTTAAATTTTATTTTATTTATTTTGAAAAGTGTTTTTCATCATGGGTTTTCGCAATAAGAGCTTGATATTTCTTAAAAAAGACAATAACTTGCCATAATCCAACCCGAAAAACGGTGAATTTGGCAAGTTATTGAATTGTTTTTAGCTTCTAATTTTGCAATTTCACATCTGTGCTTTCAAAAATTTTATCGGCAGATGAAGCCACAAATCCTTGGTACAAATTACCGTCAGCCATGGCGTAACGTAATGCAAATTCATAATAGCAAGATGGGATTTCAAACGAACCTTCTTCAAAGTTGATGGTATGTAAATCAGCCAATGTACTGGATTGCTCTAAAAATTGCTCAGGAGTTCCTTTTATTTTTCCGCCAGAAGCGTTCAGTTTCCACCCGCTTTCTTCCAAGAAAGCATTCAATTCTTCCAATTTTTCAAAGTGTTTAAGCGCATTTACATTAATTGTAAAATGATTGGCGCGAAAACCATAGATATACATCCAAGCAGCATATTCCGATTCTTCCAAGAGTGATTTGTATATCGCCTGTGAATTTGATTTCCAAAAAGTGCTATTTAAAGCTAATTCAGGATGATTAAATTCGTTAGGGTCGCAATCATCCAGTAATTTTTTTACCGTTTTTTGTAATGATTCTGAACATTTTTCTAACTCTAATTCAGAGATAAAAATTCTCGGGGCATCTTTGTCTGTAGTATGTTCGTAGTGCTTAGCAAATAATTTTTTGGATTCAAAAACGTATTCACCACGAGCTTCATATCCAACGTTTAAGAAAATTTTTTCTAATACCGAGATGTTGACTCTTTTGTCATTGAAAGTACGAATCGCAATGTGATCGTTTAGAATCGTTTCGCCTTTTTCTTCTAATAAAGTGTGTATCTTTTTTGCAGATGGGGTTATTTCAGCATATTGTTCCCATAGTTTCGAAAGCAGTTGATTTTTGTCCATTTCTGTCTGTGTTTTTAAATTGTAAGAATGACACAAAACTAAATAGAAATCTGTCGAACTAACATTATGTTGATTCGATTATTTATAAATAGACACATTTGAATAAAAATTATGTAATTTTGACAGCAGTAAGCGCCATTTTTGCTTTAGAATTGTCAATGTT
>NZ_DASTTN010000204.1:0-3094 GCF_035760125.1 Flavobacterium sp. | reverse complement strand
GGTTATGCCAAAGCTTTATGGCCTATTTTGGTTATTTGGATTTTTAGATTTGACGAGATCAATAAAGGCTATTTGGTGGCAGGAACTTTTGCTCTTTTTGTCATTATTGGAACTATTTCCTATTTAAGATACTTAAACTTTACCTTTTATATCGATCAGGAAAACGATGAGTTCATCATAACAGAGGGCATTTTAAATAAAACTAAAACAGCAATTCAGCTTTATAAGATTCAGCAGGTAAATATCAATCAATCCTTAATTCAAAGATTGGTTGGTGTTTATGAATTGGTTGTAGATACTGCAGGCTCTACTAAGGAAGAGGGGAGCATCAAGGCAATTTCGCATACTTTGGCTTTGGATTTAAAAGCCCGCCTATTGGAAAATGAAAGCAAAAAATCTGTAATCCTTCATGACTCGATTACTGCTTCAGACAAAACCTTGATTGAGAAACGAAGAGATGCTGAAATTCCGTTTATAAAAATCAGTTTTCTGAGTTTATTGAAGATTGGAATTACCTCAAATTATGTGAAAAGCTTTTTTGTATTATTGGCTTTTTTTATTTCGCTCTATGATCATATCAAACAAATTACCGGAAGGGATGTTTTGCATGATCAAAATATAGAGGATTATGTAGATAAAAGCCAGGTTGTTACTGCTTTTTTGATATTATTTATCGTTTTCTTTTTGACCATTATTGTCATTAATTTAGTCAGAACTATTTTTACTTATTTTGATTATAAAATTGCGAGACAAAAAGGCTCTTTGTTGCTGTCTTATGGTTTGTTGAATACTAAAAGTACCATTATTAAACCTGAGAAAGTTCAAATTACAAGTGTTACTCAGAATTTCTTACAAAAGAAAATGAACGTTTTACAGCTTAAGATAAAACAGGCAACTGGCGGAGAAAAGGAAGGGCACAAACAGCTTATCGAAATTCCGGGTTGTAGCCAACTGGAAAAAGAGGCAATTCTGAAATTGTTATTTCAAAAAATTCCTGAAAAAGGGGTAATGCTAAAGCCTAATTTTAGAAAACTAGGGTTTTCTGTTTTTCTGACAATTGGATTACCATTGTTGGGATTTTATTTTGTTAGGGATTTGATTATACAACAATTGCCTATGGCTGATTATTTGGCATTGTTGTTTGTTGTTTTTGTAGGAATTGTGCAATATTATATATTCAAAAACAATAGGCTTTATATAAATAATGACTTTATAATCCTGCAGAGTGGTGCTTGGGATGTTACAAACAAAATAATTTTACCGTGTAAAATTCAGGCGATTACAACTTCTCAACTATTTTGGCATAAAAATATCAATATTGGATCTTTAACTTTGCATACTGCTGGAGGGAATATTAGTTTTCAATTGGGTAATTTTACAGCAATAAAACAATACGTCAATCTTTGGTTGTACGAAATGGAAACTTCCGATAGTAATTGGATGTAAAAAAATAGTTTCAAGTTTTAGGTTTCAAGTTTGAAGCCTGAAAGCGTGAGACTTTAAACTTTAAACAAAAAATATGAAACACTGGATTGAAGCCGCAAGATTAAGAACATTACCATTATCAGTTTCTGGAATTATAGTAGGAAGTATGTATGCGTTGGCAAACCCTACCGAGAATGTACTCACCCCAACAGAGGTTTTTAATTGGGAAATATTTGCATTTGCGTTATTGACGACTTTAGGATTGCAGGTGCTTTCAAATTTTGCAAATGATTACGGAGATGGAGTCAAAGGAACCGATAATGAAGATAGAGTAGGGCCAAAACGTGCCATTCAAAGCGGTGTGATTACTCCGCAGGCAATGAAAAAAGCGTTGGTAATTACTTCAATACTAACTTTAGCTTCTGCAATATTTTTGATTTATGTTGCTTTTGGGGAAACCAATCTTGTTTATTCCTTATTTTATTTAGTATTGGGAATTTTGGCCATAGCTTCTGCAATTCGTTATACAGTAGGGACTTCAGCATACGGATATCGTGGATATGGCGATATTTTTGTCTTTGTGTTTTTCGGCTTAGTAAGTACCTTAGGAGTTAATTTTTTGTATTCAAAACAATTGGATTTGATACTTATTTTACCAGCTGTGGCAATTGGCTTATTGAGTGTTGGAGTTCTGAATTTAAACAATATGCGCGACCAAGCTTCGGATGCTAAATCAGGGAAGAATACTATGGTGGTAAAAATGGGTGCCGAAGCGGCCAAAAAATACCATTTCTTCCTGATTGTTTCCGCAATGGTATCGGTAATTGTTTTTGCGATTTTGAGTGATTTTCGCTTCGATCAATATTTATTTTTATTAGCATATATTCCGTTGACAAAGCATTTAATCACGGTATCCAAAAACCAAGACCCAAAATTGCTTGATCCTGAATTAAAGAAAGTGGCATTGAGCACCTTTTTGCTTTCAATATTACTGTCTTTGTGTATGATTTCATTGATTTCAGATATTATTGTGAATGTTTTCTTGGGAGGAAGATAATTCCTTTTATATTTCTCGATTTTTAATTTTAAACATATACTAAAATGAAAATTACATTCTATGGTCATGCTTCTTTGGGAATAGAAGTTGGTGGCAAACATATAATAGTGGATCCTTATATTTCGGCTAATCCAAAAGCTGCACATATTGATATCAATATTCTAAAGGCTGATTTTATTTTATTGACTCACGCCCACGGTGATCATATTCTGGATGTTGAAGCCATTGCGAAGCGAACCAATGCAGTGATTGTGTCCAATGCTGAAATCGCAGGATATTATGGTAAAAAAGGTTTTCAATCTCATCCAATGAACCATGGAGGAAGTTGGAATTTTGATTTCGGAAAACTAAAATACGTAAACGCAATTCACTCGAGTTCTTTTCCTGATGGAAGCTATGGCGGAAATCCAGGTGGTTTTGTCATCGAGGGCGAACACAAAAATATCTACATTGCCGGCGACACAGCTCTCACAATGGATATGAAACTCATCCCGATGCGAACTAAACTTGATTTGGCTATTTTACCCATAGGCGATAATTTCACCATGGATGTGGATGACGCCATAATAGCCTCAGATTTTGTCGAATGCGATAAGATTCTTGGTTATCATT
>NZ_DASTTN010000203.1:0-8216 GCF_035760125.1 Flavobacterium sp. | reverse complement strand
GTACGGATTATGCTATCATTTTGGTGCAAAATAAAACAAAGAATTCTTTGAAAATATATAGATTTATTTACAATTGATGAATTTGAACTGATAAATGAGATTAGTCTATTGTTTCCTGTGGATACTAGAAATAAAGATGAAAGTTTTTCAAAAAATAACAATCCATAGCTATCATAGGTATATTTCACTTATGAACATTAGCAATCAAGATCAAACTGTAAAATGAATACCTATATTCCAAAAGTTGAATTTAAAAAACCCTATGTTCGAATAATGAAAGAGTGTTACAAGTGACCCTGATGGCACAGAATTCGAACCTTTTATTGGAAGATTTAAAGAATTTAAGCGAAATCTAGATTCAAGAAATCCTTTTTGTTCCCTAGCGGGTAACCTTGAAAAATCTAATGACTTTTTGGAAGATTATTATAAAATTGTTAGTGAAAATGGTGAGCTTTAAAGCAAGTGAATTTTTAAATTCTACTTCTTTATCTGTTCCCATTATTATATAAGTTTTAATAGCTAGTTATAAAGAGTAGGCTTGTAATGTTTTTTTTGCCCATTTTCCCCAGTCTTTCAAAGCATCCAAAAGTATTTTGTTTAGTCCTTTATTGTCAGTAGGTTTACCTTTAATTGGTGGGGCTAAATCTTTGTCAGAAACTGGAATTTCTGTAACTTTTGTCGCAAACCATGTCATATTTTCATGTGGCAGGGCTAATCCCAAAATTGTTCCGGGTAATCCTGTAAAAGATTCAGGGCCACCAGCAAATGGAATTTGAATAGTGTAATAGGCAACAACATAAACAGAATCGAGAACTATAGCATTTGCTCTGCGGCATTCATAACCTGCAATTTCTCTTGTTTCATCGGTAATTTTCCAATCAATTTTGCGTAAACTGTCTTTAACTAAGTATAAATCGTCATAAACATTTTTTTGTGTAATACTGGTTTTTGTATCAAGATCTGTGGCGATAACATTTTTTAAATTAGCCATTGCATCGTCAGCAATCCAACTGCTGCTTGCTGATTGATTTGTTTGATCCCATTTGTATAAACTCTTGTTTTTTGAAAAACTGAGAATGCTTTTTGTAGTTTTAAATTGTGGATTGGTTTTTTTATAACTTTCAAAAGCAGCTTGATAATAACTATCAGTTTCTCCTTTTAGTTTTTTTGTAATCAAAGCATACATATTCGATTTTTTCTCAAATTCGATTACGCCATTTTGTACAAAGTGGTCATTTTGTGCAAAAGTATTACAGCTTGTTAATATAATTATTAAAATTAAGATGCGATTTATTATTGTTTTCATGGTTTTAGTTTTGTTTAATTTCTCCTCCGCCCATTTTGCTGAAATCCCAGCTTACAGAGAACATAAAGTATCTTTGGATAGTGGTATAAGTACTTTGATTGATATTTCCATTGAATGCAGAACGATTAAATCCTACATTTTGATTCAAAAGATCTCTTCCCGTAATAGAAACTCTTAAATTATCTGATTTTAAAATTTTTTTGGTGATAGATGCATTCCAAATAAAACGTTCAAAAGTTTCCTGAATCACTTGCGTTTTTCCATTATATTGATAATTACCATCTGTGCTGATTTCTAGTTTGAAAGGTAATTGTATACTGGTCCAGAAATCTCCATTAAAACCCCAACCATTACTATCACTATTTTCGTTGATGCTTGCACTAGCAACGTTGTAAGTAGGTCCGAAGCTAGTATTAAAATTATATTTTTTTTCTTTATTCTTTGATAAGTTTAAATTAAAAGAATAAATTGAATTTTTAGTTTGATTCAGTTTTGTATTGATGTAATTATAGTTTAAATTTTTATTGGCGCTTAAACCAATTCCTGCTGTCATGTCTATGGCTTTGATTGTTTTGCCAAAATTACTACTCAAATAATAACTTGTTGCAGCTTTGTTTTTTAGGTTTACAAATTGAGAAATACTTTCTCCCCTATCATTTGTAACCACATTACTTATTATTGGATTTAGCGTAAAATTATACGATCCATTAACCGAAAAATATTGATTGCTAAGTACTTTATACGAATAATAATTTCCTCTAAAATTATTTCTAAAAGAAGGATCTAAATTTGGATTACCCACAATCGTATTTAATTGGTTTTGATTATTTCCTATCGGTTGTATTTGTTCTAATGTTGGCTGATCGGTGTTTCCGTTATACGACAAACGCAGTGATTCTCTTTGTTTAAAATTATATTGATAGTTTATCTGAGGCATGTAGTTGACAAATTTTTGCTTAAAAGAACTATCTGTATAAACATCATATTGTTTAAAGT
Organism: Flavobacterium sp.; assembly: GCF_035760125.1. Classification (GTDB taxonomy): domain Bacteria; phylum Bacteroidota; class Bacteroidia; order Flavobacteriales; family Flavobacteriaceae; genus Flavobacterium. The sequence continues at coordinate 5,914 of NZ_DASTTN010000203.1, read as the reverse complement.
TTACACCACTAAATTTAGAACCAAAAGAAAAAACAGTTTTATTTTTTTTATAATTAAAAATCGCTCCAAGTTGGTTTATCGTTTGGTCTAATTCATAATTATTACTAAAGACTGAATCGAGAACATTATAATCGCCATTTGAAGATTGATTAAAAGATTTACGATCAGCTTTTCCATTACTAATGTTGAATCCATAATTAAGAATTACAGATAGACTTTTGGATAACGGTTCGGTATAAATTAAATTTGATTTAAAAGCTGTATTGCTAATATTATTGACTTTATTTTGATCGACTACTTTGGTGCTATCTGGACTAATTACGGATGTTGTAAAAAATTCAGCTCTAGAATTTAAATAACCATCACTTTTGCTATCTGTACTTGATTGGCTTAAATTAAGAGATAATGTTCGGCCCGTTTTTTTAAGTCTTTTGGTTAATAAAGTATTTATATTAAATATTTTATCATCAACATCATTTGTAGTTGTCTGTTTCGAATTATTCAATTGGTTACCTTGTTCGTCAGTACCTTTTCGCATTTCTGCATCACTTGAATTACTATTTTTAAATAATCCATCTACATTTAATTTTAAAGTTAAAGTAGTATCAATTTTAATTTCATAAGCTAGGTCAAGTTTATTTTTAGTCATGTTTTTCTCAAAAATCTTGTCTGAAGTATTATAAATACTTTTAGAACTTAAATTTTGCTGGTTAATATCATTGCGATTTCCTGAAAGTTTGATATCGCCAATTTTATAATTTACATTGATAGATTCTTTATCGTTGTTCCATTTATTGTCAAAATGTATTCCGCCAGTTTGAGCTACTGGAATTCCTTCACCATTAAATTGTCCATCCCAACTTTCAAATTCATCATTTCCATTGTTTGAAAAATTAATACCGCCGTCATCAGTTACTTGATAACTGCTTTGGCCATATTTATCTTTATCTCCCCATCCTAATCCTACTTGTCCTGTGTTGCCTAAAATGCCATAAGCTGCTAATTTTTTCTTATCCCAAAACTTATTAAACATGGCTTGACCTTTGTAAAAATTATCAGTTCCTCCTCCGAGTTCCACTTTCCCGAAATGACCATTTTTTTTGTCTTCTTTAAGTTTAACATTTAGAGTTTTGGTTTTCTGACCATCATCAATTCCTGTAAAAGCGGCTTGATCACTTTTTTTGTCGTACAATTGTACTTTATCAACCATGTCCGCACGTAAATTTTTTGTAACTAAAGTGGGATCATCACCAAAAAATTCTTCACCATCAACCAAAACTTTGGTTACAGTTTCGCCTTGAGCGGTAATTTTTCCATCCTTATCAATTTGTATTCCTGGGAATTGTTTTATCAAATCTTCCACTTTTGCATTAGGTTCTATTTTAAATGCTTTTGGATCAAATTCTAACGTATCTCCTTTGATTTTCATGGCGGCTCTGTTGCCTTTTATAATTATTTCGGATAGTAATCTTCCTTTATCAGCCAAATTAATTTTACCATAATCTTTGATTAACTTTGTGGAATCAACAGAAAATGGATCTACAAAATCAGCATATTTGGGATAAGAAACCAGTAAAATAAATTTACCGGCTTTAATATTATTCAACTCAAAATAACCATTTTCTTTGGCTCGGGTAAATTTTAGTAAAATTGAATCTTGTGCTCTTAACAAAGAGACTGATGCATTCGTTAAAGTAGAATTGTTTATGGTATCTGTTACATATCCTTTAACTGTGCCTGATATTTGTGCCTGTAAAGTATTTGATAAAAAAAGAAAGCAACATAATAATAGAATTGTTTGTCTCATTAATTGGTTGTGGTTTTTTGAAAAGAGGCATTATAGTTCGATTCTATTTTTTGAGAAATAGAAATAAAATACTCTTGTTGTGCAATTTGTTTTTTAAGTAAGCAAGATTGTAGATTCTAAAATAGAAATTGAAATAGCACCTTTTGATACAGGTTTGCTGAAGTATAGTGACTTGATTTTATGAAATTCATAATTTTTTTGCTAGGTTTTGGTCGTTAGCGGTGTAAATTTTAACGATTTTAATTAATGATTGTTACTATAATAGTTGAATATAAATATAGTTCAAAAATAAATAAAAATACTACAATATTAATAAAGGCTTTACTTTTATTGTCATGATTAATTATTTATATTTAGAATCATGTTTTTTTGCCAATATTTTCAATGTTAAGTTGATCTTAAATTCTTGAATGGAGGTTCATCTACGTTGATTACGATTTCGTCCTGATTATCTGCAGAGTGCTGCTGGAACTACTAATATTATAGTTGGCTATGTTCTTCCATTTAATCTAATAAAATTATATAGCATGATAATGGACATGCAAACAAAAAGTAGAGACTAAGGTAAGAAGTATATCTTTAATAAAAAAAATGATGATCCGTGATGGAGTTCGAACCGAAATTGTCCTCAAATACTGACTTTGTAAAATAGAAAAAATTTCGAAAGGATTTTCGAACCATAAAAAAAGCCTAAGGATCTATGTTCTCAGGCTTTTGCTTTTTTATAGTGACCCTCATGGTACAGAATTCGAACCTTTTAATGCAAGATTTGAAGTTATTAGCTAACTGTTTTGATTTAGAAACTATATTGTCTGTTTATGCTATAGCCGATATTGTAAAGCACAATAAAACAGTAGTCAAAAGAAGTATTTTATTTCTCACAATTTCAATTTAGGATGATTTCCTTCATTAATTCAACACCTAATAATTTATTACCAAACCACAACCTAGTTGCTTCCCATCATAAATAGGCATTAGTAATGTTGTGGTGTTTTTCTCTTTAGTGCCAAATATTTTTTTCTTGATATAAGGATTAACCCAATAAGCGATTTTTGTACTTAAAATACCTATTCCAGCACCCGCAGCAACATCTGTAAGCCAATGTCTGTCATTGTATATTCTAAAAAGCCCTGTTCCTGTGGCAACAACATAACCTGAAATCCCGTACCAAATAGATTTATCCTTGTATTCCTGCCATAAAAATTCGGCTCCAGCAAAAGCCGTGGCTGTATGTCCTGACGGAAAAGAATTATTACCAGAACCGTCTGGTCTTGGAACTTTCGTAATTGATTTAAGCCCTAAAACCGTGGTTGACATAATGATATAGGAAGTCGCCAATATTATTGAACGATCCTTCAAATTATTTTTCCCTTTTATCCCTGCTGCATTCAATACATAAACCGCAGCTGCAGGAGCATATTGAGAAAAATCATCAATAGTAATTTTCTCATCTATATGCTCATTTACTTCTTCTTTAATTTCAGCATTAAAATTTTTTATCTGATCGCTTTCGAGACCTATAAAACCATATCCAATTAATACAGCTGGAATAATAAGTTGTTTGTAATTAAATTTTAAGTTTCCCGGAGTATCTGTTTTCGAAACTGTATCTGTTTTTACTTCTTGTGCATTTATAGTTGCGATACTAAACAATGAAAATAGAATGATTTTTAACATTAGATTTTTTTATAATTATAGATTGATTCCAATTCCTTTATTTTTTTGGACATTAGACTAAGTCAAATGCTTAAAATGTTTTTCATTTTTATAAACTTGAGCTAACAAAGTTGGCAGAACGATCAACAGCAAAGGCATCGCAATAATAAATCCGCCAATTACCGCTATCGCTAATGGTTGGTGCAATTCTGATCCCGTACCAATACCAATTGCTAAAGGCAAAAGTGCGATTATGGCTCCTAAAGCCGTCATCAATTTGGGGCGCAATCGCGTTGAAATCGAATAAATTATAGATTCGTTCACATTTCGTGTCAATTTGAAAGTTTCCCTGAATTGAAGAAAGGTGAAAATCGCATTTTCGGCAATAATACCAACAATCATAATGATTCCTGTATAACTGCCGACATTTAAAGGTATTCCCGTTATAAAAAGCAAGATATAACTTCCTGCAATGCCTAAAACAGAAATTAAAAGGATCACCAGTGCCACCCTAAAATCTCTAAAAAGAAACAAAATAACACCGAAAACCAATAATGAAGAGGTAATCAAAATCATCAATAACTCTTTAAATGATTGTTGTTGGTCTTTGTAAGCACCAGCATATTCAATATAATAGCCCCTTGGCAAATGAATAGCACTAGAAACTTTAGCTTGAATTTCCTGCATTACGCTACCCAAATCTCGGTTGTCCAATCGACCGGTTACTACACCCATTGTCTGAAGATTTTCTCTCTTTATTTCTGCAACCCCTTTTTGAACTGAAATAGAAACTAAACTTGTAATTGGAATAGATTGTCCATTGGGTAAAAATATTTTGAGTTGTTTGATATCTTCCAGACTACGTTTTTTCCCATAGAAATAAATCATTCGGATTGGCGTTTGTTTTTCATTTTCCAACAAACTTCCAACCACATTACCTTCCAAAGCAGTTTGCATCTGAAATTGCAAATCCGTAGGTGTAATTCCATATTGTGCTAATTGCACATAATTGGGCAGAATAGTTATTTCAGGCCCAGCCAAAACGATACCGTTAAAAACATCGGCGGTTCCTTTTACATTTTCAACAATTGCAGAAACGCTTTTGGAAATTCTTTGCAATTCTGCTTGGTTGTCTCCATATATTTTCACTTCAATCGGAGAAACAGAACTCATCAAATCACCAAGCATATCCCCGATAACCTGACCGAAATCAATACGCAAAGCAGGTTGTGTCGCTTCTACTTTTGCCCGAATTTCGTCAATAACATCATTACTGGTTTTGTTCCTGTCTTTCTTTAATTGAATCAAATAATCCCCACTATTGGGTTCGGTGATAAAAAAACCCATTTGTGTTCCGGTTCTACGGCTATACGCTTCCACTTCCGGAACTTTTATGATAATTTTCTCCACTTCATTAAGCATTCTATCGGTTTCTTCAAGTGAAGTTCCCGGAGGGCTTTCATAATCCAAAATGATACTTCCTTCGTCCATTTCGGGTAAAAAACCGGTCTCTAAATTGGGTAAAATAATAAAAATGGAAAGTACCAAAACAATACAAAATGCAATACTGATAATGGGTTTTGAAATAAAATAAGCCACCCAATTTTGAGTTTTCACCTCGTGAATCTGGATTTCTTTTTGAATTCCATTTGCTGTGGCTTCATTCTTTGTGAGCAATAAATAAACCACTGGAAGCAATAGCCAGGTAACAAAAAAGGAACAGATCAAAGTGATAATCATCGTATCGGTCAGCACTTTAAAATAAGAACCTGCAACACCGCTCATTAATACAAAAGGAATAAAAATCACTATAGTGCTAATCGATGAACCTACCATTGCCGGGAATAAATAGCTAATTGCTTTTTGCAAAAGATTCACTGTGGGTTCTTCGGGATGTTCTTCGTGGGTTCTGTGAATTTGTTCAACAACAACAATTGCATCGTCAATTATCAATCCCAAAGCGGCAGCAATGGCTCCCAAAGTCATAATGTTGAAACTGTTTCCTGTGAGGTATAAAACAATTAAGGTCAAACCTAAAGTAACGGGAATAATAATCAGAATAGTGGCACTGGCCTTGGCTGATTTCAAAAACAAAACCGCAACTATTATAGCCAATAACAGCCCCAATAACAAACTATCGGTAACACTTTTGACGGCATCGTTTACAAAAGTTGCCTGTTCATAAAAAGGTTTGATTGTGATACCGTTTGGAAGGATCTTTTTTAAAGACGTTAACTTTGTATTCATATCGCTCGTAAGCGTAATCAAATTAGCATTAGGTTGTTTGATTACAGCAACCAAAATACTTTCTTTGCCATTCGCATTGACTTTTATATACTCTTTTGCCTCTTTGATTTCAACTGTCGAAATATCTTTTAATGTAATAATTCCTTTGCCGTTATTGAGAATTACAAGATTTTCCAACTCTTCTTTTTTATCGACTTGAGCATC
>NZ_DASTTN010000202.1:0-4487 GCF_035760125.1 Flavobacterium sp. | reverse complement strand
CTTTATCTCAGTATGTTAAGATATTATGTGATTGATGATTATCAAAAAAGATAAACATCATTACAATGATTGCCCAAAGCAATTATAACGACTTAAGGTGGTTATTGCGGCGGGGCTCACCTCTTCCCATCCCGAACAGAGAAGTTAAGCCCGCCTGCGCAGATGGTACTGCAGTTTTGTGGGAGAGTATGTCGTCGCCTTTCTTTAATCTGAACTTGTTTCAGATTCTAAAACCCCGTTTTATTACGGGGTTTTTTTTTAATTTTTGTTAGACAAAGATTATGGTACCTTAGCTCAGATGGTAGAGCAATGGACTGAAAATCCATGTGTCCCTGGTTCGATCCCTGGAGGTACCACTTAATGCTCGGATGGTGAAATTGGTAGACACGCTGGACTTAAAATCCAGTGAACAGCAATGTTCGTGCGGGTTCAAGTCCCGCTCTGAGTACAAGAAAACTTCATTTGTTTATGCAAATGGAGTTTTTTTATTTAGGCCTGTAGCAACCAGAGATCTTGGTTTTGTTTCGGATCGTAAATATCTTGTATTTTAGAAAAAATGTTTTGAAAACACAATCGCATGAGGGATGGAAATGGCATCCTTTTCTTTTCCGTCTTTAGGGAAAGAAAAGATATAATGGACAGACCGACCCTTGCGGGCATGTCATAATGTGTTAGATAAAATGTGGAAATTTTAAGAGAGTGTGTTTCTTGTTTTTTTCTACTGATTGGCTTTGTAATACAAACAAATTGTATTAATTGGGCATTCTTCACATTTTGGTTTTGGTCTGCAAATTTCCCTACCCAGAAATGAAATAGCCATCCCTATTTCGCCCCAAATGTTTTTTGACAAAGTTTGCATGAGCAGTTTTTCGACTTTGTTACCGTCCTGCGTTTCAGGAATTAATCCAATTCTGGGGGAGACGCGAATAACATGTAAATCGGCGATGATTCCTTCCGCAGGAACTCTAGCTTCTCGCATAATAACGTTGGCTGATTTTCGTCCGATTCCTTTTAAAGCGGTTAAATTTTCCATTGTTAAAGGAATATTTTCATCTTTTTGTACTGTTTGTGCAATTTCAATTAACCAGTTGGCTTTGGTGCCAAAATTTCGAACTTTGGAAATATGTGGTATTAACGCATCAACATTGGAAACGGCTAGACTTTCCATATTGGGGAAAATTTGAAATAAGTTTGGTGCTATTTTATTAATATTGGCATCCGAATCTTGAGCCGAAAGGACGACCATAACGACCAGCTGATATAGGTTTTGGTAATCTAATGGATGTTTTTGACCATTGTATCTTTCTAATATTGGGGTTAATTTAGTCTCCCAATCATTTGTTTCTCTAAATAAATCCATTTTGAATAATTTTTGATTAACAATTTACGAAATATAAAACCCTATTTTTCAATATCTTTTATAAATTCATCATACTCCAAATAAAATAGTTCCAGAGCATTCATTTTTTCATAGAAAAAATCAAATATTTCATCCCAATACTTACGGTTGCTTACACTTACATTCCCTTTTTCAACCCAAATACGGCTAATGGTTTTTCCGTTTTCCAAAGTGTGATTTTTTTCAAAAACCAAATCTTTGACAAATTCTTCTTCGAGTATATTTTTTAATGCCTGAAGTTTTTCAAAGTATTGCATACGCAATTCTGCATTTCTCATTTCGATATCGATATGTACTTGGGCTTTGGTATTTTCGACAAAGAATTTAAAAGAGAAATCTTTTATTTTGGTATCATACAAAAGCCATTTTCGGGGATATTTTTGTGCAAATTCGACCCAAAATTCGTGTTTTAGTTTTTGATTTTCTTCTTTGCTGTACATATTGTTGGGTTTTGGATGTTTAAAATTTGTTTGACACTAATTTCTAAAGTATATTTAGATATTATTTTATTTGCAAAAATAACCTTTGATTATGGATTTTCAAGATTTTTTACAAATTGTTCCTTATTTGGATGCTGTAAATCTTCCTGGTGAAGCTGCCCATAATGTTATGGTACCGCAACAGCGTCTTGAAATAACAAAAAAAATAAATTTTAATGAAATAAAACCAAGAAACGCTGCAGTAATGATGTTGCTTTATCCTAAAGAGAGCATAACTCATTTGGTCTTGATTGTTCGAAACTCATACAAAGGAGTTCATTCTTCCCAAATAGCTTTTCCAGGTGGAAAATATGAAAAGGAAGATGCCAATTTTATGCAGACAGCATTAAGAGAAACCTACGAAGAAATTGGTATTTATCAGGAAAAAATTGAAGTGTTAAAAGCGTTTACTCATTTATACATACCTCCGAGCAATTTTATGGTTTATCCTTTTTTGGGAATTTGTAGGGATGAAGTTGTTTTTTATCCTGATCCTAACGAAGTGGCCGATATAATTGAATTGCCATTAAGTACTTTTTTAAGTGATTCTATTGTTATTAATACCGAAATGACAACTTCTTATGCTAATTCCATTGAAGTTCCTGCGTTCAAAATTGAGGAACACATTGTTTGGGGAGCAACAGCTATGATGTTAAGCGAATTGAAAATTGTTTTGAAATCTATTTTGGATAAAATCAATTTTGAATAGTCTATTTTGTTAAAAGCATCGCCTTTTAATATTAAAAAAGGAAAAATAATCGTAATTTTGCAATCCCAAATATAAAAACAAACAAACAATCTTATGGGATTATTTAAACGAAATCCTTTTGGACACATACTATTTGTAAAAAAGTGGTTGATTCGAATCTTCGGATTTATTAGCCACAGACGTTATCGTGGTTTTAATGAACTACAAATTGAAGGTTCAGAAATTATTAAAAAGCTTCCAGATACAAACGTTCTTTTTATCTCCAATCATCAAACTTATTTTGCAGATGTAACTGCCATGTTTCATGTCTTTAATGCCAGTTTAAGTGGGCGAGAAGATTCAATAAAGAATGTTTGGTATATGTGGAATCCCAAATTGAATATTTACTATGTGGCTGCCAAAGAAACAATGAGAGCGGGCTTATTGCCGCGAATTATGGCTTATGCGGGTGCAATTACCGTTGAACGAACTTGGCGTGCCAAAGGGAAGGATGTTACCGAGAAAAAGGATGTAAATCCAAATGATACCGAGAATATCAAGATTGCCTTGGCCGATGGTTGGGTAATTACTTTTCCGCAGGGAACCACCAAATCTTTTAAGCCAGTTCGAAAAGGAACTGCACACATCATAAAACAACACAGACCTATAGTTGTCCCAATCGTAATTGATGGATTTAGACGCTCATTTTGCAAGAAAGGGTTGTATATGAAAAAGAAGGGAATTCTCCAGTCACTTGTCATCAAAGAACCTTTGGCCATTGATTATGATAACGATTCCATCGATGAAATTGTTGAAATGGTAGAATACGCCATCGAGCAACATCCATCTTTCCTTAAAGTCATTCCATTAGAAGAATTGCAGGAGCAAGAAGAGCTGAATAAAAAGAGACAATGGGAATATTAAAATATAAAAAAAGAGACATTTGTCTCTTTTTTTATAAATCAATTTTCTTCAATTCTTCGAAGTTATTCTGCAAGCGCTTTAATAAAATACCGTAGATTAATTTATAAATCAACCAGAATGCGAAGGTAAAAATCGCTGTGGCCAAAATTAATACGATGAACGATATCAAGGCAATGTTCAAAGGCATTTCGGGATGAACGACTCCATTTTTTGAAGCTCCTTCCAGATAGCCTTCGTAAAACAAATAACCTCCAAAAATAATGAAAAACAGTGCAAAAAAGGACAGGTTAAAAGCGATGTATTGCTTCACTACTTTTCGGGTTTTCAATATCGTGGAAATGAGTTTTTTGGTATTATCATCAACCGCAATTTTACGATACATCGTATAAAACTTAAAAATAAAGTACAAAATAACAACATAAAGGAGTACTGTTGCAGCTATATAGTAGCCATAAACACCCAAATGTTTAATTAATTCCACATTTTTCTCGTCGTATTTGGTAAAGGATAAAATCAATCCCAATACCAACCCTAATCCAAGTTCTATGATACTCACTATAAAAATCCACTTCACTACAGAAGACGATTTTCTATGGATCATTTTGTAAATCTCATTTTCTGATACCTGTTCAAAAGAAGCTGCATTCTTTTTCCAGTCTTTTTTTAATAAATCCAACTCTTTCATACGCCTAATGGATTTAATATTTTTTTTAATTTCCCTTTTATACGATTCATTTTTACCCTTGCATTCACTTCGCTAATCCCTAAAGTTTCCGATATTTCGGTATAATCCTTGTCTTCCAAATACATAAATACTAACGCTTTTTCAATATCATTCAGCTGATAAACGGCCTGGTACATCAATTTCAACTGTTCCTCCTCTTCATAATTGTATTCTATGTCGTGTGTGAAATGTTGCCTTCCCTCGTACTCAACAGTTGCAATACTGCGTTTGCTTTTTCGATACAGCGTGATTGCCGTATTCAAGGCGACTCGA
>NZ_DASTTN010000201.1:0-7289 GCF_035760125.1 Flavobacterium sp. | reverse complement strand
CAGTTGTGATAATACCACTATTGGAACGGATGCTGATGGTAAAGTAATCTTTGATCTAACTCAAAAAGCAACTAGTATTCTAAATGGTCAATTGGCAACACAGTTTTTGATTTCGTATTACAAAGATGCAGGACTGACACAGGCTATTTTGACTCCAGTAACTTATCAAAATACCAATCCATCAGAAACTATTTTTGTAAAAGTGGTTAACAAAGACAATCCAAATTGTACAGCTACTACTTCGTTCAAAATTGAAGTTTTCTCCTTGCCAGTCATTACCAATACCGTTGACTTGAAACAATGTGATGACAATATTGACGGATTCAGTGTTTTTAATTTAGAAGAAGCGATTACTAAGATAACAGCTAATTCAGCAGTTGAAAGTATTAGTTTTTATAAAACTTTAGCGGATGCCCAAAACAATAGCAATACTATTACTAACACAACAGCGTATACCAACCAAACCGTAAGCATTGACAAAGTATTTGTCCGGGTAACCAATAACAACGGTTGTTTTAGAATTGCCCAACTGAATCTAATAGTTTCAACTACCCAGATTCCGTTGACTTTTTCTAAAACTTTTGCGCAATGTGATGATGCCATTGCTGGTACCAATACAGATGGAATTGCTTCGTTCGATTTTAGTGAGGTGACACAAAATATTCAAGATATTTTTCCGTCAGGACAGCTTTTGGACATTACCTATTATCAAAATGTAACGGATGCTTTAGCCGAAAAAAATGCCATTGCTGATATTTCGAATTATAGAAATACAAGTTCACCAAACAGCCAAAGCATTTATATTCGTGTGGATAGTAAACTCAATAATGATTGCTTGGGATTAGGAGGTTATATTACACTAACGGTAGAATCCATTCCTATTGTGCAATCAATGAAGCAAAATCATTGCGATGATAATCAGGATGGACAGTATGCCTTTGACACTTCGACGGTTCAAACCAATTTGTTGAATGGACTCACCAATGTCACCGTCTCTTATTTTGATCAAAATAACAATACGTTGCCGAGTCCATTACCTAATCCGTTTCTAACGGTCTCACAAACGCTAAAAGTGGTAGTTGCCAACAATACAGCAACTGCTTGCACATTTGATACCACTTTGCAGTTTATAGTCGATGATTTACCCGAAGCTTTCCCAATTGCAACATCGCTAACAACCGTTTGTGATGATGAAACTGATCCTGTTTTGCAGGACGGTAAATATGCTTTTGATACTTCCAGTTTTCAAACTACAATTTTGGGAGGACAAACCGGAATGACGGTAAATTATTTTGATAAAAATAATAATGCTCTTTCTTCTCCCTTACCCAATCCTTTTGTGACTGCTACACAAAATGTAAAAGTGGAAGTTATCAATCCCGTAAATCCTACTTGTACTGCAACTACAATTATTCCATTTGTGGTTAACCCGGTGCCAAATATTGAATTAGCAGGGGATGAACTAGTGTGTAGTGATTTACCCACTTTTACCAAAATAATCAATGCTGGATTACTGGATGAAACTCAAAAAAATAATTTCACTTATGCTTGGACATTAGACCAAAACTCAATTGCTAATGAAATAAATTATGATTTAACAGTCAACAATAAAGGAATTTACAAAGTCGAGACAACCAATAACCAAGGCTGCTCCAAAACAAGAACCATCACCGTAAATGCATCCGATAAAGCAACGGTTAAGGTGGACATTGTTGATTTATCTTCGGAAAACAGCATAACTGTTTTGGCTAAGGGTGCCGGTGATTATGTTTTTTCGCTGGACAATGAATTTGGTGATTATCAAAACAGCAATGTGTTTACCAATGTTTCAGCAGGAATTCACACTGTTTTTGTCAAGGATTTAAACGGTTGTGGTATCGTTCCTCAGGAAGTGGCCATTTTAGGGATTCCTAATTATTTTACACCCAATCAGGATGGGTACAATGACAATTGGAACCTAAAAGGGGTAAATAATGTTTTCAATGCAAAAACCACAGTTAGAATTTTTGACCGTTATGGGAAATTGATAAAAGAAATTAGTCCAGTGGGTGATGGCTGGGATGGTACTTATATTGGCCAGCAAATGCCGGCTACTGATTATTGGTATTCGATTCAATTGGAAGATGGAAGAATTTTTAAAGGGCATTTTGCTTTGAAGAGATAATAAATAATTTGCATAACTGAAAATGATTTAATTACTTTTACTACAAAATTTAAATAATGAGAAATATTTTTTTATTACTGCTATCAGTATTTTTTTTTGCATGCCAATCTACTAAAATAAAGAATGATACCTATAAAGTTTCTGATACAGCACCAGAATTGGGTAGTGTTGGCCAATCGAAGTTGGGTTCAAAAGCTAATAATGAATTTGCAGTGCGAACATTGCCTAAGTTGGAGAATAATATACGAATCGCTATTGAGGTAGTTCCGTTTAACAGAAAATTGTATCGAATTTATAAAGCTAAAGCAAGGTACAATCAAGACCAATCGAATGTGGCTTATGTTGATAGTTTACCTAAAAAGCCTGAGTTGGCAACCGTTAGGTTATTGGATGTGCTGCAATTTGTTAATGAATTAAACGCCGATTATAATAAAGATGTTTTTAGATTTATTAAGGATACCCAAAACTCTGAGGTAGTCAGTAGCCTGGCTTTTTGTTTTTCTGTTGAAGATATAAATAAAATAAAGCAAGCGGACACTTTTTATCTGACGAACTACCAAGACAGTAAGTATGCCATTTCGTTATACAAACTAGGTAAAAAAACAGATACTTTGTTTATTAATTCCTTGAATATAGTTGCTTATCGCTTGAGCAAGTTTTGTTGGGGCGTTACAGAAAGAGGAGAATGGTATATTGGTGATATTATTGAGGAAAACACTAAGTGCAATGGAGTTACCAAAAAGAAGATACCAAAAAAAGAGAAGCAAGAAAGCTTGTTTGATATGTGATAGTAAAAGCTAGTTTTATAGTGATTCTCAAAAAAAATAAAGTCCCAAAAAATATATTATAATTTCTCAATGAAAAATTTAAATCTCTGCAAGTTCTTTTTTTTGCTTTTTTCTTTGACGCTCTTTTCTTGTGAAGGTGTTATTTTGGAAACAGATATTACTGATCAAAAGGTTGTTTTAATGGCTCCTTTTGATAAAGCACAATTTTCTTCTACCAGTGTACTGTTTTCTTGGGAAAATGTTGCAGATGCCACAAAATATCATTTACAGATAGCCAAGCCAAATTTTGAAAATGCTTTGCAAATTGTTTTGGATACGACCGTTACCAGTACCTCTTTTACTCAACAACTTCCGGTAGCAGATTACGAGTGGAGGGTGCAAGCTGTAAATAGTGCCTACAAAACTCCTTTCACAAATCGATTTTTTTCTGTTGTCAGTAATGATGATTTTCATGACAATTCAGTAGTTTTGACAAGTCCTGTAAATGATTTGATTACAAATGTAAGTAGTCAAATTTTAAAATGGAATCCCATTATTGGTGCAAGCGGTTATCAAATTCAGATTATTGATGGTGGCGGTACCATTATCAATAATCAAACCATAACCAACTCAAACTTAAATTATTCTTTTCTTGATGGAAATTATTCATGGAAGGTAAGAGCAATCAACGAAACCTCACAGACCTTATATAGCACAAGATCAATTTTAGTAGATACTGCCAAGCCTAATACTCCTGTTTTGTCAAGTCCACTGGATAAGAGTACTACAACAGTTAATGATATAATTTTTAATTGGAATCGTGTTCCAATTGTAGGGAGCACCGAAAAGGATAGTATTTATGTTTATACAGACAGTGCATTGACTACTTTGCAACTCAAAAGTGAAGTTAATAATTCATTTACTAAGAACCTTGAGTCAGGTACTTATTATTGGTTTTTAAAATCATTTGATTTAGCTGGGAATGTAAGTGATAAGAGTTCTGTTTTTAATTTTACAATAAATTAATTCCAATAGGGTTATTGTTTTGGTAAATGTTTACTATAATGTTTAATCAACTAGATGATAATTAATTAAAAGATAATGAAAAGTAAAAAAAGTATATATATCCTTTTACCTGTAGTCTTGTCAATATGGGGAGTTGTAATATTTCAATTTTTTTCTTTTTCTACTCCAGATGAAGTTATAACAAATACATCTATGGAGTTTACTGTTAAGCCTTTTAAATTAAAAGAAAGAACACCATTTTTAATAAATGTGAATTATAGAGATCCATTTTTGGGAAAAATATATAATACTCAAGTAGTGACAAAAGGAAGTACAAGTAAAGTTAAGATTAAAAAGGAGATCAAACCAGAAGAAACAATTGTCTGGCCATCGATACAATATAAAGGAATGCTTTCTGATCCCAAAGAAAAACACAAAAGATTCATGTTGGTTATTGCAGGTAAAAATTATTTTATGAAAACAGGGGATATGCAGGAAGAGATTTTTTTGAAGAATGGAGATAAAGAATCTATTTATGTTACTTACAAAGGCAATTTGAACTTAATATTGCTGGACAATTGAAATTAAAGTGGAATCATAAACTCAAGTCTGGAGCTTTGCAATTTACAGTTTTTGTAGCTGTACTCATCGCATTACTCTTAAGTGCTTTGATTTTGTATGCCTATACTTTTATTTACATGAAAGAACAATCGAAGGGGGCTATTGAAAATATTCAGCTTTCAGCGATAGGAATAGAATATTTATTGGAACAAAACGAGTTTAACGGAGATACATTGGATATTGATTTTATAAAAAATGAAAATCAGAGTGTAAAAGTGCATTTGTCTCCTTGGGGTGTTTTTGAAAAAGCGTTTGTTGTGACTCAGTTTAGAAAAAAAATATTTAAAAAAACTGCTATTATTGGTTCATTGATTAATTCTGAAGAAGATCCTACACTGTTTTTACAGGAAACCCAAAATCCATTGACAGTGGTAGGAAGAACTACAATCAAAGGGAATGTCTATTTACCTACTCAAGGAGTAAAAACAGGTTACATTGCAGGGAATAGTTATTACGGGAAGCAACTAATTTATGGGGCTATTAAAAAAAGTACTTCTAGTATGCCAAAGTTAAATATGAGTGCTGTAGAAGCATTGTCATTTTATTTGAAAGAGTATAAACCTTTGAGACCCGCAGATTATATCAATTTAGAGAGCAATCAAAAAATAGCTGTTTCTTTTAAGAATAATACAAAAGGAAGTTATTCAAAAAATAAAATTGTGTTGCAGAACAAGGAAATTTCAGGAAATGTAATTATTAAATCAGATACGATTATTTGTGTAAAAAATACGACATTCTTGAAGGATGTTATCTTAATTGCGCCAAATGTGGAAATTGAGGAAGGAGTTATTGGTAATTTCCAAGTTATCGCTTCAAAAAGGATTACGGTTGGTAAAATGTGTAAACTTAATTATCCATCCGCATTGGTATTGTATCAAGATAATAAAACAAGTTCTGGCTTGGTGTCTAATACTATTTTTGAAAATAAAATTTTTATAGATTCGGGTTCCACCATCAGAGGTAGTGTTTTGTCTTTTCAGACTAAAGAAATGTCTGATTTTCAAACTCAAATAATATTGGAAAAGGATGCCAGAATTAAAGGGCAAGTATATTGTAATGGTAATTTTGAGCTTAAAGGCAGAGTTTCTGGTTCTGTTTATACCAAGCAGTTTATAGCGAATCAGGCAGGTTCTATTTTTGTAAATCATATTTATGATGGAGTGATTGAAAATGAGAACACGCCTATTGTTTTTGGAGGGGTTATTTTCGAAAATGCACCTAAAACAATTATGAAATGGCTATATTAAAAAAAATTAAATCAGCGACATTGGTGGAAGTTTTGGTAGCATCTGTTCTTATTGTTATCATTTTTGTAATAGCGAGTTTAGTGTTAAATAATTTGATTTTAAATACATTTTCACAAAATACCCATCCTATAGAATACCGATTGAATGAATTGGAATACAAGCTTGAGAATGGAATGTTAAAATTACCTTATCAAGAAAATTATAGAGGCTGGGATATTGAGGTCAAAATAGAAAAGAAGGACTTAAAAGAAGGACTTAAGATTTTGGCAACTAATGGTAGTACTAAAGAAATAATAAGACAGCGAAGTTATGTCAGAAAATAAACTAAAGTCATTTACGTTACCCGAGTTGTTGGTGGTTATGATTATAACAGCGATTGTTGTAGGTATGGCTTTTAGTGTGTTGCGGTTAGTACAAAAACAGATTCATACGATTGAAACAAATTTTGAAAAAACAAGCAGTTTGGCATTGTTTGAGCAAAAAATGTGGCAGGATTTTAATGAATTGAATGTCATAAAATACAATGCAAATAATCATAATTTACTTATGGAATCTGAAATGGATACAGTTTTGTATTCGTTTCAAGAAAATTACACTTTGAGAAATAATGATACTCTGAAATTAAAATTAGATGTTCATAAATTGTTTTTTGAAGGGGAGGAGATAAAAGAAGGTACCATTGACGCCATATCAATTTCAGGAATGGTAGAGTTACCAGATTATGAAATTTTTGTATCAAAAAAAAATGACCTAACCCTTAGTATGAATCAAGAAGATGGCCTTTAAACTAGAAAACGTCAAAAATAAGGATGTTACTGTAAATAAGAAGCAAAGTAGCAGTATAGAAGAATTGCTTAAAAAAGATATTGTTTTTTTTGGTCAGCAATTCAATAATAAAAAGAAGCAGGCTTTTTACCAGGAACTGGCCGTTTTGCTCAAAGCAGGTATTAGTTTCAAGGAAGGTTTAACTTTGATTATAGAATCCCTAAAGAAAAAAGCAGATAAAGAATTGATTCAATCGATTTTGAATGAGGTAGTTAATGGCAAGCCATTTTCGGAGGCATTGATGGCATCAAAATCTTTTTCGGAATATGAATATTATTCGATTCAAATAGGGGAGGAAACGGGCACAACCGCACAAGTATGTCAAGAATTAGGTGTGTTTTATGAACGTAAAAATGAACAAAAGAGAATTATAGTTGCAGCATTGACCTATCCCTCAATCGTTTTAACCACAGCTGTAGTTGTGGTAGTATTTATGTTGAGTTATGTCGTACCAATGTTCGAGGGAATTTTTAAGCAGAATCATATGGAGCTCCCAATGTTGACCAAGATGATTGTTAATTTGTCTTCTATTGTACAATCCTATGGGATTTATATATTGTTACTTCTTGTTGGTTTGATTATAACAGCAAGTATTTTTAAAGACAATCTAGCATACAGAAATGCTTCTCATTATTTCCTACTCAGAATCCCTATTTTCGG
>NZ_DASTTN010000200.1:0-2084 GCF_035760125.1 Flavobacterium sp. | reverse complement strand
TTGAGTCAGCAGATTACTGTTTTTACCTATCCACCCTAAACCGCTTTTGGCAGCCCAAGCTTTATCCAAAACAGGAGCAGAATCCACAAAAGCACGTCCGGAAACAGCACCAATATTAGACTCTATCGAAAAAAGCAACTCTTTTAGTTTATCCTTTATGACAAAATGGTAATCCTGTCCATAAGCATATTTGGATATTTTATAGGAAGCTGAATTTTGGAATTCCGAAGGATAATAGTTAAGTAAAAGAGAAACTACACTCTTAGCATCATCGACCAATAAAGTTGGATCCAAGCGTTTGTCAAAATTATTCTCCATATAGGACATTTGCCCATTGTTATTTTGATTCAGCCAATTTTCCAAACGAGGAGCTTCCTGTTCTAGAAAACCAGCTTTTGATATACCACAAGACAAAAATCCAAGACGCTTGGCCTCGGATTTTATAAATTGCGTGTATTTTGACTTATTGTTTATGGCTTCTTATTTTTAATAAAAGATCTTGATCACTATTAAAGCCCTAGCCCTGATAGCAGTGAAAATCCTTTTCTATTTTTTCTTTAAAAATAGGAAAGATTGCAATGGATAGCAGGAATAGCTCCTAACCATTAGAATAATCCACCTTGAATATTGGCTTTGATTTTTCCTAGATGCTTATAAGCTTTTTCGGTTACTTCACGCCCTCTAGGAGTACGCATAATAAAGCCCTCCTGAATCAAGAAAGGTTCATAAACTTCCTCGATAGTTTCACTACTTTCGGATACGGCGGTTGCCAATGTGGACAAACCAACGGGCCCTCCTTTGAATTTATCAATGATGGTATTCAAAATTTTGTTATCCATTTCGTCCAGACCATGGGCATCTACATTCAATGCTTTTAAGGCATATCGCGCTATTTCAATATCAATGGTTCCGTTACCTTTTATTTGAGCAAAATCACGAACACGACGCAATAATGCATTCGCAATACGAGGTGTCCCTCTACTTCTTCCCGCAATTTCAATAGCGGCTTCCATAGTAATCGGCATTTTGAAAATCATAGCACTTCGCTCCACAATTGTTGTCAAAAGCTCAGTTGTATAATATTGCAGTCTTGACGAAATACCAAAACGAGCACGCATAGGAGCTGTCAAAAGCCCAGAACGCGTAGTTGCTCCGATAAGCGTAAAAGGATTTAAATTGATTTGAACCGTTCTGGCATTTGGACCAGATTCAATCATAATATCGATCTTAAAATCTTCCATTGCCGAATACAAATACTCTTCAACTATCGGACTTAAACGGTGTATCTCGTCTATAAACAAAACATCCCTTTCTTCAAGATTTGTAAGCAATCCAGCTAAATCGCCGGGTTTATCCAAAACAGGTCCGGAAGTAATTTTAATACCTACTTCTAATTCATTTGCTAAAATATTAGCCAGAGTCGTTTTACCCAAACCAGGAGGCCCGTGAAAAAGAGTATGATCAAGAGCTTCTTTCCTTTGATTGGCAGCAGCAACAAAAACCTTAAGATTTTCCAATACTTGATCCTGACCCGCAAAATCATCAAAAGACAAGGGTCTCAATCTTTTTTCGATATCTAGTTCTTCGGAACTAAAGTTATTATTTGTTGGATCTAAGTTTTCATTCATGCGATAAAGATAAAAAAAGTAATCATTGTATATAAAAAAATGCCTCTCAATAATGAAAGGCATTTATATGATTTTGAAATTTTAGTGATGTAAAACTACTTCTCCTTCTTTCATTGGAACCGTTTGAGGTACAAAATCCTCTTCATGAGCAGGATTACTGTAGTCATAAGGCCAACGGTGTACGTGAGGAATTTCTCCAGGCCAGTTACCGTGCATATGCTCTACTGGTGTAGTCCATTCCAATGTATTTGATTTCCATGGATTTTGAACTGCTTTCTTACCATAGAAAATACTGCTAAAGAAATTGTATAAAAATACTAATTGGAAAGCTCCACCAATCAAAGCAAATGTTGTAATCAATACGTTTACATTTTGCAAATCATCAAACAATGGGAAGTTTGTATTAGTATAATAACGTCTAGGTAAACCAGCTAATCCAATAAAGTGCATTGGGAA
>NZ_DASTTN010000199.1:0-4713 GCF_035760125.1 Flavobacterium sp. | reverse complement strand
TTGGATAGCGTTCTCCTTTGATTTGCTTCAATTCAAGTTCTGTTACTTTTTTATTGATGATTTGCATCTCTAACTCAGGATTTTGCTTTTCTGCCAATGCTATTAAATCAACAAGTTTCAATTTTCGGTCTACATTTATTCCTTCAGAAACTTTAAAATCGGTATTCAAATCTCTCGCTAAAATCTGGTTCAAAAGTGTTTTAGCGTTGGCATATGTTTGTTTTTCCTTTAATAAATTACCAAGATCCGTGTTCAAATCCACCTGAGCATTTAACACATCCAGTTTAGAGCCTTTTCCGATAGTGTATCTATTTTTGGTAAACTCCAATCTTTTTTGCGAAATGATAATTGTAGAATCCAAATCGGATAATTGTTGCTGTTCCTGTATCAAATCATAATAAACCGAATTAACACTACTTATTTTATTGATAATGGTCATTTTTCTTTGTGCCTCACTCATATTTTGCAATTCCTTCAATTGATCGTATTTGGCAAACATTTTCATACCATCAAAAATAGTCCAATCCAAAGCAACACCATAATTCAAATTATTGTTTTTGGCATTTTTCAACTCAACTGTAGTCCCGTCTGATCGGGTTTGAGAAGTATTCAGAATGCTATTATTATCTGTAGCTGCTGCAGTTATAGAAGGTAGCATTCCTGCATTTCCGATAGCCACATTCGTTTTGTCTATTTTTAAATTATTATCTGCAATTTTTATTTCATAATTGTTTTCCAATGCAATTTTAACCGCATTTTCAAGAGTAAGCATTTCTTGTGCATTTCCTATTGCAAAGCAAAAGAAAAGCAATAAGAGACTTTTAAAAAAAAATTTAGTATTCATCATTTAAGTTATTTTCTTTCTTTTAAGAATTTTATATCCAAATTATTTTTTCACTTCGTTTTCATATTCATCGATATGATCAAATTCTGGGTAATGTTTACGAGCCTTAGACCACATTAAATACAAAGCTGGAATTACAAATAAAGTAAGTATCAAAGAGAAAATTGTACCTCCAACGATAACAACCCCCATACCAATTCTACTTGTTGCTGCAGCACCTAGCGATAATGCAATTGGCAAAGCTCCTAAAGAAATTGCCAAACTCGTCATCAAAATAGGACGCAACCTTGATTCTGAAGCTTCTAAAATCGCTTCTAATTTTGGTTTTCCTTGCTCTCGCAACTGATTAGCAAATTCGACAATCAGGATTCCGTTCTTCGTTACCAATCCAATCAACATAATTGTTCCAATCTGACTGAAAATATTCCAGGTTTGATTGAACAGCCAAAGCGAAAATAATGCTCCGGCAACTGCCATTGGTACAGTCAATATAATAATAAAAGGATCAACAAAACTTTCAAATTGAGCCGCTAATATTAGGAAAATCAACAATAAAGCCAATCCAAAGGCAAAAGAAGTATTCGAACTACTTTCAACAAAATCTCTGGATTCTCCTCCTAAATCAGTGGTAAATGAATCATCAAGAACTTTGGCTTTAATTTCGTTCATCGCATCAATTCCATCACTAAGACTTTTGCCTGGAGCAAGACCTGCAGAAACTGTTGCCGACATATATCTGTTATTATGATACAACTGCGGAGGATTGCTTTGCTCTTCAATCTTAACCACATTGTCCATTTGAATGAGTTCACCTTTATTGTTTTTGACATACATTGAAGTCAAATCCAAAGGCTTTGAACGATCTTCTCTTTCAAACTGACCAATTACTTGGTATTGCTTTCCATTTCTAATAAAATACCCAAAACGTTGACCACTCAAGGAAAGTTGTAATGTTTGAGCAACATCTTTTACAGAAATCCCTAAACTTTCAGCCTTTGCTCTATCAATAGAAACGTTGATTTCGGGTTTATTGAATTTTAAATTTACATCAGTAACAGAGAATACATCACTTTTAGCCGCTTCATCCATAAACAAAGGAATTTTTTCTCTTAACTTCTGAAAATTGGGAGCTTGAATAATGTATTGAACCGGTAAACCACCACGTCTGTTCACTGCAATAGTAGGTTGTTCAATAACCGATGTTTTGGCTTCGGAATACTGGCCAGTCCATTTGGTCAATTTATCTGCAATTTCCTTTTGAGAAGCTTCTCTCTTATCAGGTTCAACCAAGGATACACGTATAAAACCACTATTTACAGAGGAAGAACCAAAACCCGGAGAAGTAATCACCAAACTCACTTTTTTCTCAGGAATGGAATCATCAACCAATTTGGATACTTCCTGCATGAAGCGATCGGTATAATCATAGGAAGCTCCTTCGGGTGTTGTCATACGCATGACAAAACCACTACGATCATCATAAGGCGCTGTTTCTTTTTTCAAAATATTAAAGAACAAATAAATTAAACCAAAACAAACGATAAGAATTGGGAAACTCAACCATTTCCTTTTCATAAAACGTTCCAGTGCGTTTGCATAACCACTGTTTAATTTTTCAAAATAAGGTTCAGTAAGAATGTAAAATTTAGATTTTTTTTGTTCTCCACTTTTCATCAAATAAGCATTCAACATCGGAGTTAATGTCAAAGATACGAAAGCCGAAATCAATACTGCAGCTCCGATGACGACTCCAAATTCACGGAACAATCGCCCGACAAAACCTTCTAAGAAAATAACTGGTAAAAATACCGCTGCCAAGGTGATTGATATCGAAATAACCGCAAAGAAAATCTCATTCGATCCTTTTATCGCCGCTTCTATAGGCGACATTCCTTCTTCCACTTTTTTGAAAATATTCTCGGTTACTACAATACCGTCATCCACAACCAATCCTGTGGCAAGAACAATTGCAAGTAGTGTAAGTACATTTATCGAGAATCCAAAAAGCCACATAATAAAGAATGTAGCAATCAAGGAAACGGGAATATCTATTAAAGGTCTGAAAGCAATTGCCCAATCCCTAAAAAACAAAAAGATAATTAAAATCACCAATACAATTGATATCCCTAGCGTTTCTGCTACTTCAATCACTGACTTTTTTACAAAAACAGTATTATCAATGGCTATATTTAATTTGATATCACTTGGTAAATCCTTTTTTAAACGTTCAAATTGCTTGTAAAATTCACTTGCAATATCCAAATAATTGGCTCCAGGAAGCGGTACAATAGCCACACCAACTAGGGGAGTGCCTGATTGGGTCATTTTGGTCTCTACATTTTCAGGCCCCAATACAGCAGTACCAACATCACTAAAGCGAACTATTTTTTCACCAACTGACCGAATAATAATGTTGTTGAATTCTTCTGGTTTAGAAAGATTTCCAACCGTTTTTACAGTCAATTCAGTATTGTCACCTGTAATTTTTCCAGAGGGCAATTCTACATTTTGACTGTTTAGGGCATCACGAACTTCTGAAACAGTACATCCGTAGGAAGCCAGTTTTTCTGGATTAATCCACAATCGCATAGCATATCTCTTTTGTCCCCAAATTTGAACTCCACTAACTCCCGGTATAGTTTCAAGTCTTTGTCCAATAACATTTTCAGCATAATCACTCAGTTCCAATGCACTTCGAGTATCACTTTGTACTGTCATCGAAATAATCGCATCACTATTGGCGTCAGCCTTAGAAACAACTGGTGGTGCATCAATATCTTGAGGCAAATTTCGAATCGCCTGAGATACTTTGTCACGAACATCATTGGCAGCTTCTTCAAGATTTTTATCCAAATTAAATTCAATTGTAATATTGCTGCTTCCTTGTGCGCTTGAAGACGTTACATTTCGGATTCCATCTATTGAATTGATTGCTTTTTCTAAAGGCTCGGTGATTTGGGATTCAATAATATCAGAATTGGCTCCTGTATAATTCGTTCGAATCGAAACTTGGGCAGGATCAATTGACGGGAATTCTCTAACTCCCAGATAAGTGTAACCAATAATACCAAACAAAATAATCGTTAAGTTCATAACGATGGTCATTACAGGTCTTTTTATGCTTAAAGTGGATAAACTCATTTAAGTATTTTTAGTTTTTAGAGTTTTATTTAATGATTACTTTAACAGGAGCTTCGTCTTTTAAGGACATTACACCACTTGTCAATAAAGTGTCACCAGCTTTCAAACCAGAAAGAATCAAGATAGAAGCATCCGTTCTTGTGGCGGTTTCTACCATAACTTCTTTGGCCATTCCGTTTTTAGCAATGTAAACTTTCTTACCGTTTTGAACTGGAATTATTGCTTCTGTAGGAACAATAATTGCATCTTTTATAATACTCAAAGGCAATGCAACATTTGCAAAAGTACCTGGCAATAATTTCCCTTGACTGTTCTCTGTAATCGCTCGTACCTGAAGTGTGCGTGTGTCAACAGCCACTTCCGGTTCTATAGCATAGACTTTCGCCATAAATTTTTCATCAGAACCTTCAACAGTAAAACTTAAAGGAGTATTTGTCTTTACTTGAGAGGCATATTTTTCAGGAATCGAAAAAGTTATTTTTAATTTACTGCTGTTTACTAATTTGGCCACCAAAACAGTTGGTGTTATATAAGTTCCCGGCGAAATGGCGCGCAATCCAATTTTCCCAGAAAAAGGGGCACGAACCGATGTTTTTGCAATTTGAGCCTTGATCAATTGACTTTGGGCTTGAGTTGATTTATGGTCAGCTCTTGCAATATCATATTCTTCTTGACTGATGGCTTCTTTTTGCAGAAGTAATTTAGCCCTTCTTTCATTTTCGGCGGCC
>NZ_DASTTN010000198.1:0-2474 GCF_035760125.1 Flavobacterium sp. | reverse complement strand
TCCTTTGGCAGAGGTCATTTTATTAACTGCTTACGGTAAAATTTCCGATGGTGTTCAAGCTATGAAAAATGGTGCTTTTGACTATATCGTAAAAGGAGATGACAACGATAAAATTATACCACTGTTATACAAAGCACTGGAAAAAGTTCAACTTCAAAAGAAAGTCAAACAACTCGAAAAACGAATCTCCGATAAGTATTCTTTTGATAGTATCATCGGAAAGTCAAAAGGGTTGGAGCAAGTTATTGATTTGGCCAAAAAAGTAGCCAAAACTGATTCTACAGTACTATTAACAGGAGAAACCGGAACAGGGAAAGAAGTTTTTGCGCAAGCTATTCATGAAAACAGTAATCGTGCAGGAAAATCATTCGTCGCGTTAAATTGCAGTACTTTCAGTAAAGAAATTCTTGAAAGTGAATTATTCGGGCACAAACAAGGAGCTTTTACAGGGGCCATAAAAGATAAAAAAGGTTTTATCGAAGAGGCCAATGGCGGAACTTTGTTTTTGGATGAAATTGGAGAGATGCCTCTAGAATTGCAAGCTAAATTATTGCGCGTTCTAGAAACGAATGAATATATACAAATTGGGGATACTACTCCAAGGAAATCAAATTTTCGCTTGATTGCTGCTACAAATCGCGATTTAAAAACTGAAAGTGACGAGCACCGTTTTCGTTCCGATTTGTATTTTAGATTGAATATTTTTGAGATAAAAATTCCGCCTTTGCGAGAAAGAATAAAGGACATTGTTCCCCTAACCAATTATTTCGTTAAAGAATTTTCAATAAAGGGAAACAAAAAGGGATTGACTATTGATCCTGTTTTCATGCACAAATTAGAAACCTACCATTGGCCGGGGAATGTTCGTGAATTGAGAAATGTAATAGAGCGTTCTGTGATTCTGGCGAATGAAGATGTTTTAATTCAAGATGTTTTGCCCTATGAAATTCAGCACCAAATTGACCATTCCAGCAAAACATTATCAGCGTTTTCGATGCAAAGTGTCGAAAAACTGCATATTCAGAAAGTTCTAAATTATACGAAAGGCAATAAAGCAGAAGCTGCACGTTTGCTCGAAATTGGTATTGCAACCCTTTATCGAAAATTAGACGAGTATAATATGCAATAATAAAGCAATCGCTTTGAGTACGACCTGTCATTTTGATAGACATCTTTAGCTTTTTTGTTGTAAAAACATCAAGGCTAAGCAATTTTTTTAATCCTTGTTGTAAGATTTTTTTGAATTGGAAGTGCTATCAGGCAAATTGAGGAGAAGATTAAAAGCAATCAAAAAAGAAAGCGTTCCTAAAATAGCGATACCAAAATTTGCTTTTTCTGCAGTATGTTTGACAACATCACTTTTCTTTTTAATGGCAACCGTATTCAATTTCAAAATATGAAATATGTTTTGACGAATTTTACTTTTCAAAGGTTCATCAGCCCAATTTTTCCGCAATGAATCAAAATCACTCCGTAGCGTATAAGTAGCTTTATCTTCGCCAACTTCGGTAATATTCCCCATTTGTTTGGTTAGATTGACTTCAAATTGAGCTATTGCATTTTGTTTATTTGAATTATTTTCGTCTAATGAAAGAAGCATATTTCTGGAATACTCGAGTGTATTATAATTGTCTTTCAAAATGTTTTCTGTATCATTTTTAATCGAAAAATTATAGTACGCACTCACTAATGAAAGTGAAATTATCATTAGAAGAAGCAATCCAATCCTTGAGTTTAATTTGATTTTCATTTTCAAAACTATTATATGATGTTTGAACTAAAAATAGTACTTATGATGAATGTAAGGTATTGATTTTTAATCGATTTAATAGGTTCTAATTTACAACTCTTAATTTTTAAATCCTAATTTATGACTATTAACTTTTATATTGCCACTAAGTCGATAATTTAAGCTTACTGTATAATGAATCAGTCGTGAAGTAAAATTATCGTTTTGAGAAAAGCCTATCATTTTGATAGGCTTTTTTTATGCCTTTTTTTGGCACAACTGCAATAACACCATAGAAAACAATGCTTTATGTTTTTATGTTTTTTTAGGAACAATTTTAGCATAAGGGATGGGGAACAAAATAAACTATTACCAATAATGAAAAACAAGATAGCAACGATTTACGAAAAAGCGGAGCGTTTTGCCGAAATCACAAAAATTGCAATTATGGGCGGAAATATTAACCGAGCTAAAAAATGCTTAGGATTGGCTGAACGATTATTCGAAACGGGAAGTAGCGAAACAAAGGGTGTTATTTCCCATGTGTATGTTTTTTCAATTTCCTCTTTTATGGAACTGCGTCATTGTACCATTTCGAATCTGTTTCCAAAAGCGCTGAAAGCAGAATACATCAAGCAAATCAGTGCCTCAGGAGTTTAATCTAACCTAAATTTTAATAAAATGATACTAAACTTTCTTTTACTCGCATTAGGAGCATTGCTCTTTGCGATTTGTTTTAAATCCG
>NZ_DASTTN010000197.1:0-20293 GCF_035760125.1 Flavobacterium sp. | reverse complement strand
ACCACCAGAGATGTAAACATTATTTTTGTCTTGTGATTCTGCTCTACTTGTGTACATTTTTTTGAAACTTTCTCTCATTGTTGGTAAATAGTCAAACAAGTTTTCATTGAATTCGAATACCGTTTTTTGTTTACACTTTTTATTGATGATTTCAGTCAAAGTTACTGTTCCAAGATCACATGAAATTGGGAAAAATACAGATGCGTCGTTAATGTCTTTTGCATAACCTCCTTTAGTATTTCCACCACCTATGTCAATAATTACAGAACTTAAATAGTTTTTTGGAGGAATACAACCTCTCAAAAGTAATTTTGCTTCCAGTGAAGAAGAGATGATTTCTATTTTCTTGTTAGTCAACTCTTTTATTTTTACAACTAAATCATTAGTGTTTGTTGCTAGACCAACACCTGAAGAAGCTACTATAAAAATATTTTTGTCTTCAATCTTGTATTCGTTAAGCATCTTTTTGTAGTTGTTATAAACTACTCCGCCAGCTTTGTCGATATCTTCTTTTAAAAGAGTACCGTCTATTCCGATACCAGCTGCTATTCCTACGTTTTCGGTCCAAAACTCCTTTACATCGTAGGTGTTTCTTTTAATGCTCTCAACTTGAAGAACTGTCATTTTGATACCTTTACTTCCTATTTCTATTCCTCCATAGAGTTGTGCCTGTGCTGTGTAGGTAAAGATTAGGCCTATTATTAAATAGTAAATTTTTTCTTTCATAATTATTGTTATTTGGGGTTAATGCTGATTGCAAATCTATATTAAAAATCTATAAATTCCTTTTTTTTAATGTTTTTTTTGAATAACTTTTTTTTTAACCAAAAATGTTTTAGAAATGTTATGAAATTATTATATTTTTTAACTATCTGATTGTTGGTTGATTGAAAAAAAAATCTATTTTTGCCAAAATGAATAAATTATTTGCCCCAAAAACAATTTAATTATGATAAAAAAATACCTCAACAATTTTAAAGATTTTCCAAAAGAGATTTGGATACTTACTTTAATTACATTCATCAACAGAGCAGGGACTATGGTTATTCCCTTTCTCTCAAAGTACATGAAAGAAAATTTAGAATTCAGTTACAGTCAAATTGGCTGGGTGATGGTTTTCTTTGGAGTCGGTTCTATAATTGGAACTTGGCTTAGTGGTAAATTATCTGACAAGATCGGCTTTTATAAAGTTATGGTCTTTAGTTTATTTGCTAGTGGTATAGTCTTTATTTTGTTGCAATATGCAACAACATTTGAAGAGCTTTGTATGGGTATACTTGTATTGACTACTATTGCCGATATGTTTAGACCTGCAATGCTGGTGTGTCTGAAGACATTTACCACAAAAGAAAATAGAGCTCGTGCCTATTCATTAACTCGTGCAGCAATTAACTTAGGGTTTCTTTTTGGACCAGTGCTAGGTGGATTGATTATTATGCAATTGGGATATGAATATATCTTTTATGTTGATGGTGCAACCTGTATCTTGGCAA
Organism: Flavobacterium sp.; assembly: GCF_035760125.1. Taxonomy (GTDB): domain Bacteria; phylum Bacteroidota; class Bacteroidia; order Flavobacteriales; family Flavobacteriaceae; genus Flavobacterium. The sequence goes on along the minus strand of NZ_DASTTN010000197.1, from coordinate 18,800 downwards.
TAATTGTTTTTATGTTTTTTGTGAAAGAAAAGAAATTGCCGGTTAAATTGAAAAACCATGACAAAGATTTCAAGAAGGTTTCAGTGATGAAAGACAGGCCTTTTATGCTTCACTTGGTGATATGTTTGATTACAGGAATTTTGTTTTTCCAAATTTTTACAACTTTGCCTTTGTATCATAAAGAGCGATTTAATATGTCAGAATTTGATAGTGGATTGCTTTTGAGTTTAAATGGACTGCTTATTTTGCTTTTTGAACTTCCGATTGTAAATTATGTTAGCAAAAATAAAATCAATAATCATAAAGTTATTTCTTTAGGGTTGTTGCTTATGGCAACTAGTTTTTTACTTCTGTTGTTGCCTTGGGAGGCTATTTTGATTCCTATGATGCTTTTTATGACTTGTGGAGTAATGTTGACTTTTCCGTTTGCTAATTCATTTGCAATGGAGAGATCGTATGAATTACAAGAAGGAAAGTATATGGCGGCTTTTACTATGAGTTATAGTTTTGCGCATATATTAAGTGCTAAAACAGGTATGGAAATTATTCAAAATTCAGGTTATGAGTCTAATTGGTTGTTTATGACAGCTCTTGGTGTTGTAGGGACTTTACTTGTTTTTAAGCTGTCTAAGATGGTTGGAAAAGAAGAATTGAAAGATAGAATGATACCGGTAGAAAGTAACGAGAGTAATAGTTCTGTTTTATCGGATAAATAATTTGTTATATAATGTTATAATCTGCCAACTCTTAAAAAAGTAATTCAGGATTATAAAAATAGTATGTAATAATAAAAAACAGCAGTAAGCTTTTGTTTACTGCTGTTTTTTTTTGCTTAATGATGGCTTGTTTTATTTAGTTTTAAAGTGTGCTTTAAGAAAGAGTCAGAATGTGTTTAAATTGTAGTAGATGGCGTTATTTGTTCTGTGTTGTGGCTACGTTTTCTAATGTCTCAATCTGAATTTATTTGTAGATCTAAATCTGTTTTAATGAAAAAATCCCATCTCGTAATGAAACAAGATGGGATTTTATATTTAAAAACTAGATTAGATTATCCTAAAGTAACTCTTTTGAAACCTGTAATTTCAACATTGAATCCTTTAACGTAATCGCTAACTTTTTTACTGTCATCTTTGATGAAGTTTTGATCTAATAAGGCTTTCTCTTGATCTAAAGTAGTGTTGTCAGAGATGAAACGTTGAACTTTTCCTGGAATAATTTTATCCCAAATTTGTTCTGGTTTACCTTCAGCTTTCAATTCAGCTTTAGCATCTTCTTCAGCTTGTTTGATAACTTCTTCAGTTAATTGAGAGTAAGAAATATATTTAGGAACATTTTTTAAAGTTTTTCCTAAACGTTTTGCTTCTTCATTTTCTTTTTCGATTATAGCAATACGAGCAGCAAGTTCAGAAGCAACGAAAGCTGGATCAAAATCTTTGTAAGATAATGTGTCAGCTCCCATAGAAGCAACTTGCATAGAGATGTCTTTAGTTAAAACGTCACCATTAGCAATTGGTGCAGAAATTGCAGTTAATGCAGCAATTTTGTTAACGTGAACGTAAGATCCAACGAAAGCACCTTCTAAAATTTCAAAACCACCGATTTCGATTTTTTCACCGATAACACCGGTTTGCTCGATTAATTTTTCAGCAACAGTAATTCCGTTGAAATCTGAAGCTAAAAATTCTTCTTTAGAAGAGAAGTTAATAGCTCTTTCTACTAATTCTTTAGCCAAAGTTACGAAAGCTTCATTTTTACCTACGAAATCTGTTTCGCAGTTTAAAGTAATGATAGCTCCTTTAGTTTTGTCTGTATTAATAAAAGAAACAGCAGCTCCTTCAGAAGACTCACGGTCAGAACGGTTAGCAGCAACTTTTTGTCCTTTTTCTCTAAGGTTTTGTATAGCTTTATCGAAATCTCCTTCAGCTTCAACTAAAGCTTTTTTACAGTCCATCATTCCGGCACCTGTAGTTTGTCTTAATTTATTTACGTCTGCAGCAGTAATTGTTGCCATAATATAATTTGTTTAATGTTATAAAAGTAAAAATTCCAATTTTCAAATCCCAAATTCCAATTTTATTAAATTATCAACATATAGTTTCTAATTTTTTATGGAATTTGGAATTTAAAATTGGAATTTAAAATTTGATTTATTCTTCAGTTGCTGGAGCTGCAGGAGCTTCAACTGCTGGAGCTTCAGCTTCAGCAACAACTTCAGTAGCATCAGTTTCTTTATCAGAAGTTCTATTTGCAAGACCATCAATAATTGAAGCAGTTACTAAAGATAAAATTTTATCAATTGATTTAGAAGCATCATCATTTGCAGGGATAACATAATCTACTTCACGTGGATCAGAGTTAGTATCAACCATTGCAAAAACTGGAATGTTTAATTTTTGAGCTTCTTTTATTGCGATGTGTTCAGCTTTGATATCTACTACGAACAATGCTGCAGGAAGTCTAGACATATCTGCGATTGAACCTAAGTTTTTCTCTAGTTTAGCACGAAGACGATCAACTTGTAAACGCTCTTTTTTAGAAAGAGTCATGAAAGTACCATCTTTCTTCATTTTATCAATAGTAGCCATTTTTTTAACAGCTTTACGGATAGTTACGAAGTTAGTTAGCATTCCACCAGGCCATCTTTCAGTGATGTAAGGCATGTTTGCAGCTTTTGCTTTATCAGCAACGATGTCTTTTGCTTGTTTCTTGGTAGCAACAAATAATATTTTTCTACCTGATGCAGCGATTTTTTTCAAAGCGTCATTAGCTTCTTCAATTTTTGCTGCAGTTTTATATAGATTGATAATGTGTATACCATTACGCTCCATATAAATGTAAGGAGCCATATTTGGGTCCCATTTTCTAGTCATGTGTCCAAAATGAACACCTGCTTCTAGTAATTCTTTTACTTCTACTTTGTTTGACATTTTTTGTACTAGTTTACGTTCTGTTGATTAGCAATGTATAAATGGCGATTAATCGGCTAAATACATTTAGATGCTAAACTAATTTCCAACCTCGGTCGGACAACAACAACATTGTTTTAAATTTTTTAATACATTCTAGAGTGTCTTGTATGAATAATACAAGACAGGCAATATTAACGTTTAGAGAATTGGAATCTCTTACGAGCTTTCTTCTGACCGAATTTCTTACGTTCAACCATTCTTGGGTCTCTAGTTAATAAACCTTCTGGTTTCAAGATAGCTCTGTTTTCAGCATTTACTTCACACATAACGCGTGCCAATGCCATTCTTACAGCTTCTGCTTGTCCAGTTGAACCACCTCCATAAACGTTTACTTTTACGTCAAAGTTAGATGCATTTTCTGTCATAGACATTGGTTGCAAAACTTTGTACTGTAAAGTAGCAGTTGGGAAATAAGTTGCGAATGGTTTTTTGTTTACAACGATAACTCCTGTTCCTTCAGAAACATAAACACGTGCAACAGCGGTCTTTCTTCTACCGATTTTGTGAATAACTCCCATTACTTAAGATCGTTTAGGTTAACAGTTCTAGGTTTTTGAGCTCCTTGTTTGTGCTCAGACCCTACAACAACATTTAAATTTCTAAAAAGTTCAGCCCCTAATTTGTTTTTAGGTAGCATTCCTTTTACAGCTTTCTCTACTAGTAATGCAGGGTTTTTCGATTGCAATACTTTAGCAGTTAAACTTCTTTGTCCTCCAGGGTAACCAGTGTGACGGATGTATGTTTTTTCATCCATTTTGTTACCTGTTAGGTTAATTTTTTCTGAGTTGATAACGATTACGTTATCTCCACAGTCCACGTGTGGCGTATAACTTGGCTTGTACTTACCTCTTAAAATCATAGCGACTTTTGAAGCAAGACGACCTAAGTTATGACCGTCAGCATCTACAACAATCCATTCTTTTGTAGAATTGGCTTTTGTTGTTGAAATTGTCTTGTAGCTTAATGCGTTCACAATAATATATTTTAATTAAACATTCCATCCCCAATAAAGGGGTTGCAAAAGTACAATTAATTATTTTAAATACAAATAGCTTATTTGAATATTTTTTTGTTTGATTTCTGCTGATTATCAAATATATATTTGGATTGAGTCAAATAGTATTTAGTTTGAGATTCTTTTTTTTAAAATAATTTACTGGAATATTTTTTTTGATGTTGCATTTTTTTTGTAATTTTCGCTTTTATCCTTTCAAATGCCTGTTAAATTTTATATTTTTAGTAAAATATTAGCAAGTTTTGTTCAATCCTTTGTTATTTTAATTTTTTTAAGAACCTTAATATAGTACTAAATACCATTCTCCAATGAAAGCAAAAGCAACATTAAAACAAATTGCAAAAGAACTTAATGTTTCGGTATCAACTGTTTCTAAGGCACTTAATGATAGTCCTGAAATAAGCGAGCAAACAAAAATTAGAATTAAAGAATATGCAAAATTAAAAAATTACAAACCCAATGTTATCGGTTTGAATCTTAAAAACAGAAAAACCAAAACGATTGGAGTTATTATACCTAATATATTAAACTCATTTTTCGCAAAAGTTTTTAGTGGTATTGAGAAAGTGGCTGATGAAAAAGGCTACAACGTTATTATGTGTATTTCCAATGAGTCGCTTGAAAAAGAAGCCCATACTCTTGAAATGTTGAGTAATGGTACTATTGATGGATTTGTTTTGTCAATTTCTGAAGAAGCTCAAAAGTTACATGAATATAATCATTTCAAAGATATTATTAATGATGGTACTCCAATTGTTATGTTTGACAGAACTACAGATGAAGTAGATTGTGATAAAGTTATTGTTGATGATTTTGATTCAGGACATAATGCAACTCAGCATTTAATTGATTTAGGCTGTAAAAATATTGCCTTAATTTCATCTGTGGATAATTTAAGTGTAGGTAAATTAAGAGCTGAAGGTTATTTGAAAGCTTTAAAAGATAATAATATAGGAATAAACGAGAATATTATTATTAGAACCGATTCTGAAATTGATCTTATTGATAAAATTACTGACTTGTATTCAAATAATCTTGTAGATGGTGTTTTTGCCTTGGATGAAAACGATTCGGTTGCTGCTTTAAAAGTGGGTGCCAAGAAAGGATATAAAATACCAAAGGATCTTAAAATTATTGGTTTTGCTGACGGAATTCTTGCTTCAAGAAGGTTGTCCCCAAGTTTAACAACTGTCAGTCAGCACGGAATAGACATTGGAGAAGTTGCCGTAAAATTACTGATTGACAGATTGGAATCTAAGGAAGAACATAAACCTTATGAAACCGTAGTTATTAAAACTCAATTAAAAGAAAGGGAATCTACTAAGTAGAAATAGAGTCATAAAAAAAGGCAATCGAGAAAAATTTCGATTGCCTTTTTTATGTACAAAAAAGAATGTTTTTTTAAAACTAACTATTTCTTTTTGCCACCATTATTTCCTTTATTTGATTTGGAATCATAATCGTGGTCTATTTTTTTAATGTCACTGCTTTTGACGGATTTAGTCGGTTTGTATTTCGTTTTGTGCACTGAATTTTCTTTCCAAGGATTGTCTCCTTCAAAATCAAAATCATTGTAACTTCCAATTAATCTAATGGTAGTAGGTAAACTGATAACTGTAGTCCAAGTACCTCCTTTTAGATAAGTGTATCTCTTAACAACGGGGTCAAAATACACATTGGATTCTGGATAGTATCTGTATTTCTTTTTCACTCCGTGTGCTTTTGCGTGAGCGGGAGGGTTTTGAGCATTAACTGTATAAGTGCCTCCTCCAATAAGAAATGCAAAAAACAAAATAATCGTCTTGATCGTTCTTTTCATAATAAGGGTTTTTAGGTTGTTATAATGGTTTAAAAATCAAAAGATTAAATTTAATAAATTAGTTATTGATATTTTTGTTTTTCGTAGGGTAATTTTGCTAAAGCAAATTGTAAATGTTTCTGCATATAAAATTTGTTGCTTTTAATTTTTTTTGTTGGGCAGTATAAATCATTTTTTGAAATAAAAAGCAAATAAAATATCAGTTTGCAGCTGCTTAGAAGAGTTGAAAAACAGATAACGGTTTTATTTTGTAATAAAATATGTATTTTTATAAATAAATTTTTTAAAAATTTATTATCAACAGATTTGTATTTTTGAAAATAACACAACATGAAACGAACATATTTAATAGCTGTAATAATAATTCTTTTTGGAGTGAACAATTCTATTGTTTTTGGACAGCAAGAAAAAAAGGGAACTACAAGTGCATTTCAAAAGCGTGTCTTTAAAGGTGAGAAATATATGCCTTTGGGTGATTTGAAATGGGCTTTTAAAACAAACGGAAAAATCTTTTCGTCACCAATTGTTTATGATGGAATTGTTTATATAGGCAGTGAGGATGGAAATATTTATGCTATCGACGAAAAAACGGGTAAAATACATTGGAAATTTAAAACCGGAGGAGCTGTACATAGCTCTCCGGCTGTTTTCAAAAACATAGTGTATATAGGCAGTTTTGATGGTTATTATTATGCCATTGATGCCAAAACGGGTCAGTTGAAATGGAAATTTAAGACGGGGGGCGAAAAATGGTCTGGCGAAATTGGTTTCTTAGGGTTGAAACCTGCAGATAAGTATATGGATGATTTGTGGGATTTCTTTTTGTCATCTCCGGTTATAAATACTGACAAACAAAATCCAAGCGTTTTCTTTGGAAGTAGTGACGGGAATGTATATGCACTCAACGCCAATACAGGTGAATTGAAATGGAAGTTTGGGGTAAAAGGGTCATTTCATTGCAGTCCTGTGCTGTATAAAAATACCTTGTACATAGGCAGTTGGGATGCTAATTTATATGCCATAGATATAACGACCGGAAAAGAGCGTTGGAAATTTGAAACAGTAGCGAAAACCGGTTTCAAAGGAATTGAATCCAGTGTAACTGTAGCTAATGGTATGGTTTATTTTGGAGCTCGTGATCCCTTTTTATTTGCTTTAAATGCAGAGACCGGAAATCTGGTTTGGAAGTACGATGCCGCTTATTCCTGGATAATCAGTTCGCCGGTTGTAGCTAATGATGTTGTGTATGTAGGAACTTCAGATACATACGCCTTATTGGGTTTGGATGCAAAAACGGGTAAAGAATTATTTAAGTTTAAAGCAAATGGTTATGTATATTCTTCTCCTGCCATAGCTGATGAAACGGCTTATTTTGGAGATTTTACAGGTAATTTTTTTGCTGTAAATACAAAATCTTTGGGCAAGGAATGGAATAGTTTTAGCACTGAAAACAGAAAGTTATTTGCTCCAGAAATATTAAATAATAATCTTCTTGATTTTTCTTATGTTGTCAAAGGGGGAGATATTTCCATGTATGACACCAACAAAGCGGTGATGGATCAGTTTTATAAATTGGGTTCCATTGTTTCTTCTCCGTTTGTATCCAATAATACAGTTTATTTTGGAAGTGCCGATGGTAATTGTTATGCGATTAAATTGCAGAATAAAAAATAATTAAAAATCCGCCAAAGACAGTTTCTCGTGGCGGATTTTTTTATATTAAAAAACAGAATTGATTATTTAAAACTGAACATTGCCAGCTAAAATCAATGTGCTTCCAACCAGTCTTTTCCAGCTCCAATTTCTACATCCAAAGGAACATCCATTTTAAAAGCATTTTCCATTTCATACTTAATCATCGGTTTGATTTTTTCCAGTTCCGAATTGTGAACGTCAAACACAAGCTCATCATGCACTTGGAGCAACATTTTGGATTTCCAGTTTTCGGAGGTTAATTTTTTGTGGATATTAATCATCGCAATTTTGATAATATCGGCGGCGCTTCCCTGAATCGGAGCATTTACGGCATTTCTTTCTGCGGCACCACGGACAACGGCATTGGCGGAATTGATATCTTTCAAATAACGACGACGGCCTGATATGGTTTGGACATAGCCATTTTTTCTAGCAAAATCAACTTGATTGGACATGTATGATTTTAGCTTAGGATAAGTTGCGTAATAAGCGTCGATTAACTCGGCACTTTCTTTTCGCGAAAGCGATGTTTGATTACTCAATCCAAAAGCCGAAACACCATAGATAATTCCGAAGTTTACCGTTTTGGCATTACTACGTTGTTCTTTTGTGACTTCTTCCAATGGGACATGAAACACTTTTGCGGCGGTGCTTCTGTGAATATCTTCATTGTTTTTGAAAGCTTTGATCATATTTTCTTCACCAGACAAAGCAGCAATAATTCGTAATTCTATTTGTGAATAATCGGCAGAAACCAAAGTGTAGTTTTCATCGCGGGCAATAAATGCTTTTCGGATCAATCGCCCTCTTTCGGTACGAATCGGGATGTTTTGCAAGTTCGGATTGTTTGAACTCAAACGTCCAGTTGCAGCAACGGTTTGCATATAATCGGTGTGAACACGTCCTGTTTTTGTGTCCACTTGATTAGGTAAAGCATCAATATAAGTGCTTTGTAATTTTACCATTTGTCGCCATTCGAGAATATCACGAACAATTTCGTTGTCATTGGCCAGATAAGATAAAACTTCTTCACCGGTGGCATATTGACCAGTTTTGGTTTTCTTTTGTTTGGCTCCACCAATTTTTAATTTGTCAAATAAAATATCTCCTAACTGTTTTGGGGAAGCCAAATTAAATTTTTCGCCAGCAGTTTCATAGATTTTTTGTTCCAATGCATTGCTTTCAGCAGCCATTTCAACCGACATAGATTTTAAAAAGGGAACGTCTAGATTAATTCCTTCCAATTCCATTGCCGCTAAAACTGGTATTAACGGAATTTCGATTTCGTCAAATAGTTTTTTTGTTTCGGCTTTATCTAGAATCGGACTGAAATTTTGCTTCAGTTGATAGGTAACATCTGCATCTTCAGCAGCGTATTCTTTAATATCTTCCAGTGGCACTTCACGCATTGTTTTTTGGCCTTTGCCTTTTTTGCCGATTAAGTCTTCAATGGATTTTGGCGAATATTTCAAATAGGTTTCTGATAAAACGTCCATATTATGACGCATATCGGGATTAATTAAATAGTGTGCAATCATCGTATCGAATAGCTTTCCTTTGATTTGAACGCCATAATTCGAAAGAATCTTTAAATCGTATTTAACATTTTGACCAATTTTTTCGATGTTTTCATTTTCGAAAAAAGGTTTGAATTTATCAACCAAAATTTGTGCTTCAGCTCTATTTTCTGGGAACGGTATATAAAATGCTTTCCCTTTTTCATAAGAAAATGACATTCCAACCAGTTCGGCATTCAAGGCATCAATTCCGGTAGTTTCTGTGTCAAAACAAACAGAAGTTTGATTCATTAAGTTTTGCAACAGTAATTTCACGGCAAAATCCCCTTGAATACTTTGATAAAAATGTTCTGTATTTTCCAAAGTTGCATAATGCGAACTCGATTTTACTTCACCAGTTTCTTCATCCGAAAAACCAAATAAATCAAATTGGTCATCATTGGATTTTTTAACAGGGACTTTTTTCGTTTGTTGTGGTGACTCGCTAGAAGTTCCATTTCCATTGGTGTCAATCTCGTCGTATTCTTTTCCAGTTCCAAAAAATTTATCAAATTGGGCTTTCATTTGACGAAATTCCAATTCCTGAAATAATTCGTCTGTTTTTTCAACATCGGGTTTCGATAATTCGTAATCGCCTGCATGAAATTGAACAGGACAATCTAGTATAATTGCCGCCAATTTTTTTGACAAAATTCCTTTGTCTGCATTGGCTTCAATTTTTTCTTTAATGGCTCCTTTAAGCTTGTCGGTATTGGCCAAAAGGTTTTCCATAGACCCAAATTCCTTTAGCAACTTTTTGGCTGTTTTTTCGCCAACGCCTGGTAATCCAGGGATGTTGTCGGCAGCATCACCCATCATTCCCAGATAATCGATTACTTGCTCTGGACGTTCTATTTCGAATTTTTCCAAAACCTCTGGAATTCCCCATATTTCAATGTCGTTGCCCATTCGAGCCGGTTTGTACATAAAAATATTTTCGGAAACCAATTGGGCAAAATCCTTATCCGGAGTAACCATAAAGACTTTGAAATCTTCTTTTTCGGCTTGTTTGGCCAAAGTACCAATTAAGTCATCGGCTTCAAAACCTGGGACTTCAATGATAGGAATGTGCATTGCTTTCAGTAATTCTTGAATATAGGGAACGGCAATTTTAATAGCTTCAGGAGTTTCGTCGCGATGGGCTTTGTATTCTTGGTACATTTCATAACGATACGTACTGCCACCCTTATCGAAAGCAACTGCCAAATGATCTGGTTTTTCGCGTTTGATGACATCCATCAGGGCATTCATAAATCCCATTATGGCGGAAGTGTCCATTCCTTTGGAATTTATTCTTGGGTTTTTTATGAAAGCAAAATATCCACGAAAGATAAGTGCGTATGCATCGAGAAGGAAAAGACGTTTTTGGGTTGACATATAAAAAATTTAGTCTGTAAAAATAAACAATTGAGTTTTAAAAAGTCTTTTCATGTTCATTATTTTTTCGAAACAATAGACAAAAGTTAACGTATGGTTAAACTTCTCTTTGTTGAATCCATCTTCATTTCGTCTTCATTTCTCGGTTATACATTTGACCTATAAATAATAAATTATTAATTCAAAAAACTTAGAAATCATGAAAAAAGTATTGTTGTTAATCGCAGTATTGTTTGGAACAAGTGTTATGGTAAATGCAAAAACACTACCTGAAAAATCAGCTACAGTGAAAGAAGTGAAAATGACTAAACATCCAAAACACAAAAAAGCGAAAAAAGCACAAAAAGAAGCAGCACCAACTGGAGCGTCAACTTCTAAAACAAAAAAATAATTTATGTTTTTGTTTTGTTTGCATATGAGGATGGACGCAAAACAAAAAGGTTGATTGTTTTTGAAAGTCAGTGGAGAAATTTACTGGCTTTTTTGTATTTTTAGATACGTTAAAATTTTAATGGCGTAATGTGTTTTAATTTTTCCTTAATTGTTACTTTGAGTGTTTTTTAATTACAATTATTTATGAAAATTCTTATTGTTGAAGATAATCCCGAATTGGCTTTGGAGGTAAGAGAATATCTTTCTGGTAGTGGTTATATCTGTAAAATTTCAAAGAATTGCGAAGAGGCATTGGAGGAAATCAACAGTAATGATTATGATATCATGCTTTTGGATTTAGGGTTGCCAGACGGAAGCGGTTTTGATGTTTTAAAAAGTATTCGTAAAACAGATTCCAAAGTTGCCGTAATCATCATTACTGCCCAAGGAGAACTTGAAGACAGGATAAATGGATTGCAACTTGGCGCTGATGATTATTTGACTAAACCTTTTGCTTTAACGGAATTGGGAGCCCGTTTATTTGCGATTATTCGCAGAATGCACGGTTATACGGTCAATCAGTTGGATGTTCATGGGTTTAGTTTGAAATTGCAAGATTATAAAGTGAGTTATGATGAGATTCCAATTAATCTCACCAAAAAGGAGTTCGATATTTTTCAATATTTAGTCTTGAACAAAAATCGTGTAATAACACGTTTGCAATTGACCGAGCATATTTGGGGGGATATTCTTGAAGTAAATTCCGATTCCAATTTTATTGATGTCCATGTTCGAAACCTTAGAAAAAAATTGGATAAATATTCCCCAATCGATTGGTTTGAAACGGTTAGAAATGTGGGTTATAGAATAAATGTATAGCTTTAAATTAATATTTTGTATATGAAAATCAAGCATCAACTGGCTATTTTTAATGCACTATCACGTTTGTTGCTGATTTTGGTTTTATGGCTAATGCTTCCTGTTTTGGTAGAAAAAGTGGTTTATAATCACATCAATAAAAGTTTGCTGGAGAAAAAACAAAAGTTCATTGAGCATTTAGACAAGGAAGAAATAAATGATTTCATTGTTCGAAAAGATACTTCTGAGACTTATGCCAGTTTTTCAACTTTACACAGCGAGTTTCTTCAGCTTTCGAGAGTGTCTTCTAGTAGCCGAATAAATCAGACCTTTTTTGTCACAGAACCAAGAGTAATTGAAGAAGAGCGCAATGATTACAGAATTCTTCAATATTATTTTAAGTATGAAAACACAAACTATCTCTTAGAAATAGGAAATAGTTTAAGTGAAATCAATGACCTTACCTTTGTAATTAGACTTTTTTTCATAATTGTTTTAATTATAATTGTAGTCATTACTTTTCTGGCTGATACTTTTTATATCGAATATTTATTAACTCCTTTTTATAAAATTATAGATACTAAAATTCGTCATGTAAACGAACCCGAATCTTTTGACCATACGCCAATAAAAACACATTCTAGGGATTTTCAGGAATTGGATATTGTTCTGAATCAAATGATGGACAGAATTAGTGACTTGTTCAAAAAGGAAAAGCAATTTATAGCCAATGTTTCCCATGAACTATTGACTCCAATAGCATTGTTGAAAAACAAATTCGAAAATTTGCTTCAAAACGAATCTTTGGATGATGGTGCTGTGGATAAAATTGTGGGTTCTCTAAGCACATTAGATTTATTAAAAAAAATAATTGCTAATTTATTACTGATTTCAAAAATAGAAAACAATCAGTACGAAGCAAATGAGATTATTGATTTTGACGCTATACTTGCCGATTTAGTGGCAGATTTGCAGGACAGAATTGAAGACAAGGAATTGTCTTTTCATAAAAATCTGAAGCATCATTTTAGTTTTACAGGAAATAAAACGTTGATGCATATTCTTTTCTATAATTTAATTGTTAATGCGATTAAATACAATAAACCTTTTGGTAAAATCGAAATTAATGATGGGTTTTTGCATGGAAATTATTTCTTGTCAGTTTCAGATTCGGGTATTGGATTGAATGAAAAGCAACAGCAGAATGTTTTCAAGCGATTCACTAGAGTAAGTTCTGATCAGGAAGGGCAGGGGTTGGGGCTCGCAATTGTTGAAAGTATTGCTCAATTTCATCATATAACCATTGAGATAACTTCGGAAATAAACGTTGGAACCATCTTTCTTTTACTGTTTCCAAATGAGCAAAAGCCAATTAAAAGTTAATTTTTTTGAGAAGGGAAAAACTTCATTTAATCTTCATTTAGCATGCATAGCTTTGACCTATTAATAAACTAAATTATTAATCTAAAATCTAAAATCATGAAAAATTTATTGATGGCATTGGCAGTAGCTTTAGGAACAACAGTTATGGTAAGTGCACAAACTACCCCAACTCAAACTACCCCGGCTAAAGAAGTAAAAGCTGCCAAAAAAGAAGCAAAAAAAGAAACAAAAAAAGCACACAAAGCAGAAACTAGCAAAACGGCTACTACTGCAGAGGCATCAGCGCCAAAAAAATAATTTAATCTTTTGTTAGTGAATATTTCATAGAATATTTCAAAAGATGTTAAAATTTGGTTTTAATAGATGAAAAGGGAGATAAAGAAATTTACTCCCTTTTTTTGCGTTAAAATTATGATAATATGGGCATTTAGCATTTTCAATAGTTGTTACTTTGTATAAAATTTTATAAAATAATGATCTTACGTTTATTCTTTATAGGTGCTATTCTTTTTGTTATTGAGCTTTATGCCTTCCAGGCTATTAAAACTTTAATTAAATTGAGATGGGTGCTGATTTCTTATCAAATAATAAGTCTTTTTCTTTTTGTATTTATCCTTTACTCTTTTACGCAATTTGACCGTTCAGTTGGGCAAACCAAGCAAACTATGTTTACGATGGGATTGTTGCTGGTGATTTATCTTCCTAAAATTGTAATGACAGTCATTCTTCTGGGAGAAGATGTATTCCGTTTGACAGCCGGATCAATCAATTATTTTATTGATAATAAGAGCAAAACTAATTTTCTGCCTTCAAGACGTAAATTCGTTAGTCAAATTGGTTTAGGGTTGGCCTCTATCCCTTTTTTGTCTTTGATTTATGGAATATTTGAAGGGAAATACAATTATAAAGTAATAAAGCAAGCAATACATTTTCCTGATTTGCCTGATGCTTTTGATGGTTTTACGATAACCCAAATCTCAGATGTTCATAGTGGGAGTTTTGATAATCCCGAGAAAATTAATTATGCTATTGATTTGGTGAATGCCCAGAATTCGGATATGATTTTATTTACTGGCGATATTGTTAATACTCATGCGAAAGAAATGCATCCATGGATTGAAACTTTCAATCGAATTGAAAAGCATGAATATGGTAAATATTCGGTTCTTGGAAATCACGATTATGGGGAATATGTTACTTGGCCAACACAATCCGCCAAGGATAAAAATTTTGAAGACATAAAAAAATTATATGGTCAAATAGGATTTCAACTGCTTTTGAATGAACATACTTTTATTGAAAAAGATGGGGATAAAATTGCATTGGTTGGAGTAGAGAACTGGGGTAAAAATTTTAAACAGGCCGGTGATTTAAAGAAAGCGTCGCAACATTTGAGTAAAGACGATTTTAAGATCTTAATGAGTCATGATCCAAGTCATTGGAATGAGGTGGTTCAGTACGACGATAAGCATTTTCATTTAACTTTATCTGGTCACACTCATGGAATGCAATTTGGGATTGAAATTCCAGGTTTTTTTAAGTGGAGTTTGGCTCAGTATGTTTACAAACAATGGGCAGGATTATATGAAAACTTGGGAAGATATGTATATGTAAATCGTGGATTTGGATTTCATGCATATCCTGGCAGGGTTGGAATTATGCCCGAAATCACAGTAATTCAACTAATAAAGAGTAAAAAATTAGCATAATTGGTTTAAAATGCTAAATTTGCAAGATGATATCTCTTTTCGAAAGTAATAGAAATTAAATATTTTGGTTTTATGTCAAAATTTGGAGAACTTATAAATACTCAAGTTCCTGTGTTACTAGATTTTTACACAGATTGGAACGAATCTTCGGTATCGATGCATCCTGTTATAAAAGATGTAGCGGCAGCGCTTGGTGACAAGGTAAAGGTAATCAAGATAGACGTTGACAAAAATCAAGAATTAGCCGACGCTTTACGTATCAAAGGCTTGCCTACCTTGATGATTTATAAAGAAGGTATGATGATCTGGAGGCAATCTGGTGAGTTGGATGCCAATACTTTAATCGGAATAGTGCAAGAGCAATTGTAATCTTGAATTTTTTAGATTATTGAATTACTTCAAAAGTAAATCCCCGTTGTCCTAAAATTTCCAGAGATCTTGGGAGTGTGTATTCTAAGTTTTTGAATGCTTTTACGCTGTCATGAAAAACGATTATACTTCCTGATTGCACATTCTGCAATATATTTTCTAGGCATTTTTCTGGTGTTATGGTTTGGTCAAAATCAGCGCTGAGAACATCCCACATGATTATTTTATAACCTAATTGTCGCAATTTTTTAGATTGCGATTTTTTTACTTTGCCATAAGGAGGGCGGAATAAGGCGGATTGCGGATTGCGGATTGTAGGGGCTAGATTGTCTATTTCGGATTTGCACAAAGCAATATTGTTTAAATAATCTTCAGTCGAGGTAATCCATCCTTTTAAATGATTGTAAGTATGATTTCCAATGGAATGCCCTTCTTCTATGGTTTTTAAAAAAATAGCTGCGTGATTGTTGATGTTTTTTCCAATGCAGAAAAACGTGGCTTTTGCTTGATGTTTTTTTAATTCTTCCAAAACCCATTCAGTAATCTCCGGAGTTGGTCCATCGTCAAAAGTGAGGTAGATTTTATTCTCCACATTTGGAATATCCCAAACGTAATTAGGGAATATTTTTTTTATGAACTTATTCGTTTTAATCCAATAGAATTTCATAATCCAATACTACAATTAAATCCAGTTTTAAGCAAAAAATGCAGTGCTTTTTTTAATTGCACTGCATTTTTAAAGATGTTTTTAAGTCAAATAATTACTCTTTTTCACGTCCAAATCGGGCAAAGATTTCAATATAGGTGTTGAAAGTTTTTTTGCTTGAATTGTAGTAATCTATGTCTTTACTATCTTTCATAACAATCAATAAACCTCTGTAGCGCTCTAAATCGGTTATTATCTCAATGCTGATGCTAGATTGTTCAGATGGGTCTAATTTGGCATAATAATTAAGGTTTTCCTTGTATTTGTCCATTAGTTTATTCAATAAATCATGTGCTTTTGCTTTTTCTCCAACATCATAATATCCTTTGGCGAATGGTTCCAAAAGTGAATAATAGCCAAATTTCTCCAAAGGCATTTTTCTCATAGCTAAATCAATTATGTTTTTAGCTTTCTCAGTTTTTCCTTCGGCGATAAGCTGATTCATCAAACGGGATAAATTCATTCTGTAAGTAAGGCTTTCTCTACGGGTTTCCGGGTCGTGATATATTTTGTCACTTTCGCTATTGCCCCAGTCCCATTTCATTACTTTATTGTACATGTTTTCGGTGTCAATCCTACCCATATCCATCTGGCTAGAATCTTTAGATAATGCTGTTTTTATTGGTACTAATTTATAAACCATACCTTCTAATTGAAGATAGTCTTTCATCCATAAATAATCTTCAGCATCAAAAGCTCCCCCACTAAAATAAACTGGTCTTTTCCAATTGTTATTGTTGATCAGATCCAACATCATTAGTCTGTTTTTGTATATAGCACTTCCTTTGATGTCAATATCGATATATGGAACAATTGAATCGCTAAGTTTTGGATCTACAACTTTGTTCTTTAGAATATTCGATTTGTCTATCGGAATTCTGATTTTATTTGTTGGGAAGAAATGAATTGTTTGCCCATTTTGCATTTCAACCGTCGATTTTGGATTTTTAATAAACGTAATAAAATCTTTTAAGTCCCAACGGCTTTCAGTTTTAGGAATGTGGGCTACATAATCCAGTTTATCCCCTACATATTCATCATGTGTAAATGATATTGGTAAAGCTGCAGATTGATATGCTTTTCTTTTCATTTGGTCAATGTACCAATCTGTCATGAATAAGCTGGTGTTGACAATCTTGATGTCTGTACGTATGCCTTCTATTTCTTGGGCGTACCAAAGCGGAAAGGTGTCGTTGTCTCCAATAGTGAATAAAATGGCGTTAGGGTCGCAGGATTCAAGATATGCTTTTGCCATTGCAGTAGCAGTATATTTTCCTGAACGATCATGGTCATCCCAGTTTTGGTATGCCATAAGCATTGGTGCAGCTAATAAACATCCACCGATAAGTATTGGTCCAGCAATTTTTGGAGCAAGATATTTTTGTACACTCTCATACAATGCATATACTCCAAATCCAATCCAAATTGCAAAAACGTAAAACGAACCTACTAAAGCATAGTCCCTTTCACGAGGTTCAAATGGTCTTTCGTTTAGGTAAATTTTCAATGCGATTCCCAAGAAAAGGAAAAGGGCCAATAAAACATAAAAGCTTTTTCTGTCTTTGCTTGCATGATACATTATTCCGATAAGTCCAAGTATAAACGGCAAGAAAAAATACACGTTTCGGCCTTTGTTATTTAAAACATCCGAAGGTAAATTATCTTGTGAGCCTAAATGTAAGGTGTCTAGGAATGTAATTCCGCTGATCCAGTTTCCGTCTAGATAATCATATCGTCCTTGATTGTCATTTTGTCTTCCAACAAAATTCCACATCAAGTATCTCCAATACATATAGCCAAACTGGTATTCAAACATAAAACTGAAGTTGTCAGCAGTAGTTGGTTTTTCAATAATTAAATAGTCTTTATAGTGATTAAGGAAAGAAACATAACCCTCATTGTCGATTTGTTTTTGTGCATAGGCTTGCCTGAATTCGGCTATCGTTTTTTCAGTTTCGTTTTTTAATTGAGCAATAGCTTTATTGTAATCTTCTTCGCTTAATTGATTTGGATCCAATCCGTATTTTGCTAAATCCTCTTCATAAGGATAATCAGGATTCATACGGAAAGCAGGAGGATTAGTGAAATTAATGTAGTTTTCAATATGTTCTGAGCTCCACATTCTTGGCAAAATAGTTTTTTGATTGTCATCACTATTTTGTTCTGCTTTTATGTAGTTGTTTACAATTACATATTTTCCGGTTTTGTAATCTCTTTCGTAATTGGGTGCTTTGTCTAAATAAGGATTATTGGCATCAAGTCCAGCAAAAGTTTCGGTATATTGTGGTCCATAAAACAATGGATTTACTCCATATTGTTCTCTATTGTAGTACGCTAGGACTTCGGCAGCATCTGATGGTTTGTTTTCATTGATAACTGTATTCGAATTGGCGCGAATCGGCAACATTAACCAAGTTGAGAACCCAATTAGTATAAAAAGCACGCATAAAATAAGAGTATTGTAATGTATTAATCCTTTTTTATGGGTGTAGTTTAATCCAAAATAAAAGAAAGCTATAAGAAGTAGTGTTACAAAAATAGTTCCCGAATTAAATGGTAGTCCCATTGAATTAACCATGAAGACTTCGGTTTTACCAAAGAATGCCATAGTTAATGGAAGTAATAATTTGAATATAAAAAGTAAAACAGAAACAACTACAATATTGGCTATAATGAAGTTTTTAACAGTGACTACTTTATAGTTTTTGAAAAAATATAAAAATCCTATTGCAGGAATTGTCAATAGTGACATAAAGTGTACTCCAAAGGACAATCCAACTACGAGAGAAATTAAAAGTAACCATTTGTTTCCTCTAGGAGTGTTCATATCTTGTTCCCAACGCAATCCCAACCAAAATAGCAAAGCGATTAGCAAGGTAGCCATAGCATAAACTTCTGCTTCGACAGCATTGTACCAGAAACTATCCGAAAACGTATAGGCTAAAGCACCAACTAAAGAACTTCCAAGTATA
>NZ_DASTTN010000196.1:0-3853 GCF_035760125.1 Flavobacterium sp. | reverse complement strand
ACTGAGGAGAGGAATTTATGGGGAATTCGATTTCGTAACGCACTTTTAAATCCATGAATATCGCTTAATTTTTTTTCGAATATATAGATTATTACTCCAATAAAAAAACGTTTTGAAAAAAAAATATTTTTTGTTGTTTTTTGCTTGCAAACTCTAATTATTGTTTTATATTTGCACCCGCATTCAGGGATAGGATATATCTCAAATATGGCGAGGTAGCTCAGTCGGTTAGAGCGCAGGATTCATAACCCTGAGGTCACGGGTTCAACTCCCGTCTTCGCTACAGAAACAAACCCTTAAACATCAATTGTTTAAGGGTTTTTTATTGGTGTAAATTTAGCAAAAAAGATAGACCAAAAGATAAAAAGTGAGGAATTAGAGTGAGGAATCTGATCCAAATATTTTTATTTCAACAGCCCCTTTTTCAACTACCGATAAAATTTGTGGGTCTATATAATATGATTCCAAAACTTTTGTCGTTGAATGTGAAGTTAGTAATCCTGTTTCTTTTTGCATTACTTGATGTACCCATGTGATATATGTTTTCCTTAAACTCTTCAAACTAATATCTTTTTTGATGCCAGTTCCATTTTTGTAATGTGTAAAAGATTTTGAAAGTGAATCCATAATTGTTTTTGATTTGACTTTTCTTTCAGGCAATAAAATATAATCGTTAGTTTGTTTTTTCTCATGATATCCCATCTCCACTAGTAAGTCAAACAAATCAGAATTTATTGGAATGTATTTATATAATCCATCAATATTGAGACTTCGCTCTACTTTTAAGTTTTGGATTCTAAAAAATTTCACCCCACTAACAGCTACATAAATATCACTCCACCGTAGATCAACAATTTCCTCTCGTCTTCCTCCAGTTAACAAAAACAATCTAAAGCCATCTTTCAAATACGGTTTAAACATATTTTTCCGTTCTCCTCTACCCCCAAGAACAAGAAAAGGACTATAAGCATCAACCGCCTCAAGAATTGCAGTAAATTCTTCTTTGGTGACTGAATCAATATTTGTTTTTCGTATCTGTTTGCGAGAATATTTCCTAAAAGGATTTTTCATCTCAACTTCTTCAATATCTATAAGAAAATCAAAAAAACCTTTGACTCCATTCATACATTTGTTAAAAGTTTTAGGACTATAATGGCTATCTGCCCAAGAATAAAAATTAGATACGTCTTGCCTACTGATATCTTTAATTCTAGTCAACTCAATGTTTTTATTTTTCTTTAATGTCTGGGCAAAATATTTACAAAATCGTATCAATTCCTTACGGTGTTCATTAGTAACGTCCTTTTTAAATTGAGCATACTCACTTTGACCATTTAAATAATGGTTATACTTTATTATGGAATCAATAACAGAATAGTCATTTCCTTCTGCTGAATCAACTACTATTGTTTGATAATTAGTGGATTTTAAGTATTTTTCAAAATTGATAGCTTCAATTACAGCGTCACTATAGACCTTTGATTTCAATATTTTAGACTTGACACTCTTTTGGGTCCCTGGAATATGAACTCTTACTTTATAAGTAAAGCTTTCAAAATGATTACATTTAGGATTATCTACTTTACATTTTTTACAATAAATCTTAATTCCTTTATATTTTTTCTTTGGAAGTACTAACCTATTCATTTCATCAAATCATTATATAATTTCTCATCCCCAATACCCCTCTTCACCTTTGTGGTTGGACCGTAATCAAACTCTCCCTCTATTTGTAAAACCAAAAGTTCATATGCATTCTGATCTTTAACCAGATTTCTGTATATTTTTTTCCATTTTAAGGGGTACTTAAATTTTAAAGATCTCACAAAAGGTTTGTCAATCTCGCATATAACTTCAATTTCGTAAACAATATTTTGTTTGGAAAATTTATGAATTAAAATACCTTGCCTTTCTAGCCATCTTTTAGCTGTTACATTATTAAGAAGATTTAATTTAGCCGCAACTTCTGGAATTGTTAAAATTGACAAACTATTTACTTTATCTTGTTTCTTTTCAATATTCTCTACAACTTCCCTAGACATCCTTTTCTGCTGTTCAGAAGTTAAAGATCTCTCCTCAGCCTTTAATACTTTCAAAGTTTTCACCCTAGTGATTTTTCTTTTTTCACCCGTTTCTTCATTTTCCATCATACACCTCCTCTTTCAATAATAAAAGACCATTTTAACCGTCTTCACTAATTCGACATTAAATCACACTTCCTATCAAAGATAGGAAGTAGTTTTCTCACTATCTTAGGCAAAATATAGTCATGATAGGGATTGAAATTATTGATCATCAAAAGATAAGCCCCCAAAATTGCACGATTTATTTCTGATCTGAATCATTCTTGTTTTTCTTTACTGTGACAGTGTACAGGAGGAAATAAGTCGTTTATCTCATTTAGAAGTTCAAATTCATCTATTGGAAATAATTGCAGAGCAATTCCCTGAATAAGTCCAACATCAATCGACCTGTTTTCTATTGTAATGGGAAGTTCAGCACCATCATGATCCAGAGCTACAATACATAACCTCATCAGATTTCTTATTACTGAGGCAAGCTCATAATAATCATACACTTTAATTTCAGCAGTGTGCATCCTGTTTTTATTATCAACTGGTCTCAAAGTATTGAGACAATTTGAAGTTAACCTTTTAATAGTCTCTAATTTATTAATTTCATCTGTTTCCATGATTATTCTTTATTTTCTATGATTTGATTTTCTTCACTTTGAATTTGCCCTAACCTATCAAGTTCTGTTTGTATCAAAACATCCGCTTGTTTTTTAAATTTACCACATCTTTCTTCCAGTAACTGGTAGTATAAATAATCAACATCATTGGTTTTACTAAAACGTAAAGTATTTGGCTGTTGTTTCAGTAGATTAAACATGGATTGGTCTTCCTTAGTTGTACGGGGAAAGAAGTCTGTCGTTACGGTGGTGAAGCAGGCGCACAGATTAAATAGATGGTCTAATGAAAAGTGATTCGGAGTGTAACCTAAAAAAACACGAATCAAAGACAAACAAACTTGTTCCACTATTTGATGAAGACCAGACATTTTTACCTCATCGGAGGAACTGGCATCATCATCATTATAAACCCAGCCCCAAATAGTGGCAATAGTATTTACTCTCCATGCCACATAAAGTGATGTAGATTTTAGATTCCTTTTTGGAGTTCCATCAGTTATAAGATAAGGAGGTTTGTCTGCATTTAGGTATAGCACCTCTGCATTTTGCATGAAGTTCCAGAAAAAATACTGCTGGTCGTCTTGCATTTTTTTTAGGCTTTGCATATGGTGTATAAGAAGCGTAGCTGTTAAGCACCCATCAGTTTTCGTTTTTATTTTGTCACTAATATCATTGGTTGCATTTTCTATGGTTTCTTCTGCAAGAACCAGCAGATATAAATGAGTATGTTTTTTCTGTATGTCTCTATCAGGATAAAGTGTAACAGTTGCATTCTCATTTGATTCACGCCTGCCAAAACAATAAATAGCTGCTGTTTTGATATGGTCTTTAATTGTTGCTTCTAATTCTTTTTGCTGTGAATAATCAATCGCTTTCATAATTTTGCTTTTTTAGTTAATACTTATCCGAAAAATTGTATTTTTGTTTAATACACAGCAAGTAAGCAATAGATTGTACCGTACCGAACTATTGGAAATTGTATCTCACAAAAGCAAGCTTGTTTTTTACCAAGACCCATTTTTTAAAAAAGAATTTTAAATACCTTTGAGCTATGAACACAGCAACAAAACCAAAACATATTGGCAGGAATATCAGCCGAATAAGAGAACTTAGAGGTATGAAACAAGAAGCATTGGCTAACGCTATTGGTGTAAGCCAACA
>NZ_DASTTN010000195.1:0-5212 GCF_035760125.1 Flavobacterium sp. | reverse complement strand
GTTGAATAACAGATTAATCCGATATAATACTTATAATGTATAAAAAGTCATCCTAAAACTAAGATGACTTTTTGTAATGTGATAGTTATGAGTGATTTAAACTAGATATTTATATTTTTTTCATTTGCTCTTTCATCATCGTGATCTGATCCTTGAGCATGTTTTGCTTGTCTAGCTTTTTAGCTTCGTTTAATAAAGTAGTAGCCTCAAGTTTTCTTCTGCGGGTCATTGCAACACCTGCTAAGTTTAATTTGGCAACTGCTAAGTCCATGTCCATTGATAGACCGAGTTCGATTGCTTTTTTGAAATATTTTTCAGCTTGATTGATATTTGTTTGCGAAAGCATAATTCCATGTAGGTAATTGAAATACCCTTGTTGTTTTCTGACTAAAGCAGTTTCGGGATTTTTGATGTATGCTAACCATTTTTTGGCTCCTTCGAAGTCTTGTTTTCTTAGTTTTAAAAAGGCAAGTAGAATAAGTTCGTTTTTGAAATATAAAAAAAATGGAATTCCAGACAATAAAATGAGGAAAATTCCGTTTCCAATATTGCTTTCTGTAAATTGCCAAATGCTAGTGATTATAATAAGTCCAGCGAGAATAAGTTTGATATTTTTATGAAACATAATGTATAAAGATTTATGGTTACAAAGATAGTAAAAGGATTTAAAAATATTTTTTAAAAACTACTTGCCAGAAAAAAAAGTCTTTGTATATTTGCACTCGGTTTTAGAATAATGGTTATTCAAAAATAAATAGACACTTAATTAAGATTTTAAATATACAAAGCAATGAGCAAAAGAACGTTTCAACCATCGAAAAGAAAAAGAAGAAATAAACACGGATTTATGGATAGAATGGCTTCTGCTAATGGAAGAAAAGTTCTAGCGCGTAGAAGAGCTAAAGGAAGACATAAGTTGACTGTTTCTAGCGAACCAAGACACAAAAAATAATGTTTGTATAAACATCTATAAGGCGTTACTTTTTTTAGTATCGCCTTTTTTTATACCCAAGCGGTACTGCTATTTTTAAGTTTGAAACAAGGTTTTTTTCTAACAAATTTCAAATTTTAAGTGATAAAAAACATCAACTACAATACATAATAAAATGCCAAAAGATACATCTATAAAATCAGTTTTAATAATAGGTTCAGGTCCGATAGTTATTGGTCAAGCATGCGAATTTGATTATGCAGGTTCACAGTCAGCCCGTTCCATTCGTGAAGAAGGGATTGAAGTAATTTTAATCAATTCCAATCCTGCGACAATTATGACCGACCCATCTATGGCGGATCATGTTTATTTGAAACCGTTAACGACAAAGTCTATTATTGAGATCCTTAAAGCACACCCGCAAATTGATGCGGTACTTCCAACTATGGGAGGACAAACAGCTTTGAATTTATGTTTGGAAGCAGACGAAAAAGGAATTTGGCAAGATTTCGGAGTACGATTAATAGGTGTTGATGTTAATGCCATTAATATTACTGAAGATAGAGAGCAGTTTAAACAACTTTTAGAAAAAATAAACGTTCCTACTGCACCGGCAAAAACGGCCACCTCTTTCTTGGAAGGAAAAGAAATTGCTCAGGAATTTGGATTCCCATTAGTAATTCGTCCTTCATTTACATTAGGAGGAACTGGGGCGGCTTTTGTGCACAGTAAAGAAGAGTTTGACGAAAAACTAACTTACGGATTAGAAATGTCACCAATTCACGAAGTTTTGATTGACAAAGCTTTGTTAGGTTGGAAAGAATATGAATTGGAGTTGTTGAGAGATAAAAACGACAATGTTGTAATTATCTGTTCTATCGAAAATATGGATCCAATGGGAATTCATACTGGAGATTCGATTACCGTAGCGCCAGCAATGACATTATCGGATACAACATTCCAGAAATTACGTGATTATGCTATCTTGATGATGCGTAGCATTGGAAACTTTGCAGGAGGTTGTAACGTACAGTTTGCTGTTTCGCCAGATGAAAAAGAAGATATTGTTGCGATTGAAATCAATCCTCGTGTGTCTCGTTCATCAGCTTTGGCATCAAAAGCGACAGGTTACCCAATTGCAAAAATTGCGTCTAAATTGGCTTTAGGATATAACTTAGATGAATTGCAAAATCAAATTACAAAATCTACTTCGGCTCTTTTTGAACCAACTTTGGATTATGTGATTGTAAAAATACCACGTTGGAACTTTGATAAATTTGAAGGAGCAGACAGAACTTTGGGACTTCAAATGAAATCCGTAGGAGAGGTAATGGGAATTGGACGTTCGTTCCAAGAAGCATTACACAAAGCTACGCAATCATTGGAAATCAAAAGAAATGGTTTGGGTGCTGACGGAAAAGGATATACGAACTATGAACAAATTATTGAGAAACTGACTTTTGCAAGTTGGGATCGTGTTTTTGTGATTTACGATGCTATTGCAATGGGAATTCCATTGAGCCGTATTCATGAAATTACAAAAATTGATATGTGGTTCTTGAAGCAATACGAAGAGCTTTATACTTTAGAAAAAGAAATTTCAAACTATAAGATTTCTAATTTACCAAAAGAACTTTTGCTTGAAGCAAAACAAAAAGGATTTGCCGACAGACAAATTGCTCACATGATGAATTGTCTGGAGAGCGAAGTTCATGCTTTGCGTATGACAATGGATATTAACCGTGTGTTTAAACTGGTTGATACTTGTGCAGCTGAGTTTAAAGCAAAAACTCCTTATTACTACTCTACTTTTGAGGCAGAAATCGAGAAAGCAAACGGAGAACGTTATGTTGACAATGAAAGTATTGTAACCGATAAAAAGAAAATAATAGTTTTGGGGTCTGGGCCAAACCGAATTGGACAAGGAATTGAGTTTGATTACTCTTGTGTACACGGAGTTTTGGCAGCCAAAGAATGTGGTTATGAAACCATAATGATTAACTGTAATCCTGAAACGGTTTCGACTGATTTTGATACAGCCGATAAATTGTATTTCGAACCAGTATTCTGGGAGCATATTTATGATATTATCCAACATGAAAAACCGGAAGGTGTTATCGTTCAATTAGGAGGTCAAACGGCTTTGAAATTGGCTGAAAAATTGTCGAAATACGGAGTTAAAATTCTAGGAACTAGTTTTGATGCCTTGGATTTAGCCGAAGACAGAGGGCGTTTCTCTGATTTGTTGAGTGAATTAAAAATTCCTTTTCCACAATTTGGAATTGCAGAAACAGCCGATGAGGCTTCTGCACTTGCTGATACTTTGGACTTTCCATTGTTGATTCGTCCTTCTTATGTATTGGGAGGTCAAGGGATGAAAATCGTAATCAACAAGCAAGAATTAGAGGAGCACGTAATCAATTTATTAAAAACGATTCCAGGAAATAAATTGCTGTTAGATCATTATTTGGCGGGAGCAATCGAAGCCGAAGCGGATGCGATTTGTGATGCTGATGGTAATGTTTATATTATTGGTATAATGGAGCATATCGAGCCTTGTGGAGTACACTCTGGAGACAGTAATGCTACTTTGCCACCTTTCAACTTGGGTGAATTTGTAATGCAACAGATAAAAGATCATACTCATAAGATTGCCAAAGCTTTAAAAACAGTTGGCTTAATCAATATTCAGTTTGCGATAAAAGACGATACAGTTTATATTATTGAGGCAAATCCTAGAGCTTCGAGAACAGTTCCGTTTATTGCAAAAGCTTATGGTGAGCCTTATGTAAATTATGCTACCAAAGTAATGTTAGGGCATAATAAAGTAACTGATTTTGATTTCAATCCGCAATTAAAAGGATATGCTATCAAACAACCTGTTTTCTCTTTCAGTAAGTTCCAAAATGTGAACAAAGCATTAGGGCCAGAGATGAAATCAACAGGAGAAAGCATCTTGTTTATTGATGACTTGAAAGACGATCAATTCTACGAATTGTACTCTAGAAGAAAAATGTATTTGAGTAAATAAGCTCGAGTTTAGATATTGAAAAAGCCCCGTTTGGGGCTTTTTGTTGTTTATGGGATATTTGCGGAATCTGGATTTAAAATCAATTGTCATTGTCGTTTTCAATTTTCACGCATAAACTCAAATGCTCCTTTCCGAAGTTGTATTCCGTATTCGAGATAGGCTTTCATACAGGCGAGGAAATTTGCCCAGCCTTCTGTGTTTCCTAGAGCCCATCTCAAGTTGGCTTCATTGTATGGTTTCCCGTCTTCGGTTACTTTTACTACCGTGCTTTTGTCGGGTTGTTCTTCTAGTGTAATTTTCACTACGGTTTCTTTGTCCCAAACATATGAAATCGAACGATTGATTTCAATCTGGATGTTTTTTACAGGAACTTCAACTGAGAATTCCGGAAATTTCCAAATCAATTCTTTTCCAGTTTCCATTCGTCCGTTGCTTTCTGAAATGAAATAGTTTGTCATTTTTTCGGGATTTATAATTCCTTCAAAGACTTCTTCAATAGGCTTTTGTATTTGTATCGTTGCTTTGGCTATCAGTTGCATAAAATTAAAATTTTGTAATTATTTCTTTTTGAGTTTCTCCTTAAAAAAATCAATGGTTCGGGTCCATGATAATGTGGCTGCTGTTTCATCGTATCTAGGAGTGGTATTGTTGTGAAAACCGTGGTTTACTCCAGGATAGAAGTAAGCGGTATGTTCTACTTTGTTTTTTTTGAGTATGGTTTCATAAGCAGGCCATCCTTCATTGACGCGGTTGTCTAAACCGGCATAGTGAAGCATAATTGGAGTCGTTACTTTTTCGGCTTCTTCCGCTGTGGGTTGTCCTCCGTAATATGGAACTGCCGCGGATAAAGTAGGGATTTTGACCGCCATCATATTGGCAATCCAACCTCCAAAACAAAAACCTACCACACCGACGTAACCATTGCAGTCTTTATGTGATTTTAGATATTCGTAGGCTGCAATAAAGTCTTCGAGCATTTCTTCTCGGGTGCGTTTCTTTTGAAGTTCCCTTCCCGCATCATCATTTCCGGGATAACCTCCTAGTGGAGATAGTGCATCCGGAGCCAAAGTAATGAAACCTTCTACAGCTGCTCTTCTTCCTACATCTTCGATATAAGGATTGAGTCCTCGATTCTCATGAACGACAATTATTCCAGGTAATTTTTTTTTGGTTTGTGTTGGTTGTGATAAAAGACCCTTGATTGCTCCGCCTCCTTTTGGGGATTGATAAGTTATATATTCTGATTTTAT
>NZ_DASTTN010000194.1:0-21372 GCF_035760125.1 Flavobacterium sp. | reverse complement strand
TGGAAAGATCCATCCAATAAAGTAACCTTTAAACTATCTACTTGGTATCCTGCTAAAGGACCAGTTTTCATAGCTTCACGGAAACCTTTTTCTACAGAAGGAATATATTCTTTTGGTACGTTACCACCTTTTACAGAATTAATAAACTGCAATCCAACAGGAACTTTACCATCAACTTCATCAGCAGGCTCTAGTAAGAATACGATATCACCGAATTTACCACGACCTCCAGATTGTTTCTTATAAGTTTCTCTATGTTGAGCAGATTTTGTAAAAGCTTCTTTGTATTCAACTTGAGGCTCACCTTGGTTCACTTCAACTTTAAATTCACGTTTCATTCTATCAACCAAGATATCTAAGTGTAACTCACCCATACCAGAGATAATAGTCTGCCCTGAAGCTTCATCAGTTCTAACTGTAAAAGTTGGATCCTCTTCAGCTAATTTAGCCAAAGCCATACCCATTTTATCTACGTCAGCTTTTGTTTTAGGCTCAATAGCAATACCAATTACCGGCGCAGGGAATTTCATTGACTCAAGAATGATTGGGTGTTTCTCATCACACAATGTATCTCCAGTTTTGATATCTTTAAATCCAACAGCAGCTCCAATATCTCCAGCCTCAATATATTCGATTGGATTTTGTTTGTTAGCGTGCATTTGGTAGATACGAGAAATTCTTTCTTTGTTACCAGAACGAGTATTCAATACATAAGAACCAGCATCAAGTCTTCCTGAATAAGCACGGAAGAAAGCCAAACGACCTACGAATGGGTCAGTAGCAATCTTAAATGCCAAAGCAGCGAAAGGCTCTTTTACATCTGGCTTACGCAAAATAGTAGTTTGATCCTCTTCAAGTAATTCAGCATCATCTGGATGAATACCAGTAATACCTTCTTTATCCATTGGAGATGGCAAGTATTTACATACTGCATCTAACATGAATTGAACTCCTTTGTTTTTGAAAGAAGAACCAGCAATCATTGGAATGATAGCCATATCCATAGTCGCAGCCCTTAATGCTTTGTTGATTTCTTCTTCTGTAATAGAATCTGGATCTTCCATGTATTTATCAAGCAAGTTCTCATCATAATCAGCAACCGCTTCGATAAGAATATCTCTGTATTCTTTCACTTCATCAACCATATCCGCAGGGATATCGATAATATCAAAAGTAGCACCTTGAGTAGCATCATGCCAAACAATAGCTTGATTTTTAACCAAATCAACAACACCTCTAAAATCATTCTCTTCACCAATTGGCAAAGTGATCGCTACAGCGTTTGATTTTAACATGTCTCTAACTTGTTGACATACATTCAAAAAGTTAGAACCTTGTCTATCCATTTTATTAACAAATCCCATACGTGGTACACGATATTGATCTGCTAATCTCCAGTTAGTTTCAGATTGAGGCTCAACACCGTCAACAGCACTAAATAAGAAAACCAAACCATCAAGTACACGCAAAGAACGGTTTACTTCAACTGTAAAGTCAACGTGTCCTGGGGTATCGATAATATTAAAGTGATAAGGTAATGTTTCAGGTAAAACTTTACCTTGTTCTGTTGGAAAATTCCATTCACAAGTAGTAGCCGCAGAAGTAATTGTAATACCTCTTTCCTGCTCTTGTGCCATCCAGTCCATTGTTGCAGCACCATCGTGTACTTCACCAATTTTATGTGATTTTCCAGTATAGAATAATATACGCTCAGTTGTTGTTGTTTTACCAGCATCAATGTGAGCAGCAATACCTATATTTCTTGTATATTTAAGATCTCTAGCCATTTCTTAAAGATTAAAATCTAAAGTGAGAGAAAGCTTTATTAGCTTCTGCCATTTTGTGAGTATCCATTCTTTTCTTAACAGCAGCCCCTTCTTCTTTAGCCGCAGCTAAACATTCTGAAGCCAATCTCTGAGCCATTGATTTTTCGTTTCTTCTTCTTGAATAAAGAATCAACCATTTCATTGCCATAGAAATTTTTCTGTCTGGTCTAATTTGCATTGGAATTTGAAATGTAGCTCCACCTACTCTACGACTACGTACTTCTACGTGAGGCATAACGTTTGTTAAAGCATCTTTCCAAATTTCTAATGAAGATTTTTCTGAATCTTGCTTTTTAGTTTCAATAATGTCTATTGCATCATAAAAAACTTTAAAAGCTGTTGATTTCTTACCATCCCACATTAAGTTATTTACAAAACGTGTTACCAATTGGTCGTTAAACCTCGGATCTGGTAAAAGTGGTCTTTTCTTTGCCGCTCTTTTTCTCATGTCTTTTTTTTAATAAAATTTCATACCCATACAGCCACGACGAATCGTACCCCTACAGGAATAACGTTTTAAATTACTTTTTCGCTTCTTTTGGTCGTTTTGCTCCGTACTTAGATCTTCTTTGCGTTCTTCCTGCTACTCCTGACGTATCAAGTGCACCACGAACGATGTGATATCTTACTCCTGGCAAATCTTTTACCCTTCCACCCCTAACTAATACTATCGAGTGCTCTTGTAAATTGTGTCCTTCTCCAGGGATGTAGGCATTCACTTCATTACCATTTGTCAAACGTACACGCGCTACTTTACGCATTGCAGAGTTTGGTTTTTTTGGTGTTGTAGTGTAAACACGCGTACAAACCCCTCTTCTTTGAGGACAAGAATCTAAAGCAACCGATTTACTCTTCTTAGTTATCTGAGTTCTTCCTGTTCTTACTAATTGTTGAATTGTTGGCATAATTAATACTAAAAATTTCTTATTATATTAAAATCCCGCTTTTTACGGGGTTGCAAATGTATAAATTAATTTTCACTTTACAAACCATAATCAATTAATTTTCAATCGAAGTAAATATTTGTTTTTCAACACCATTAACATTATTCAAACAAACCTTATTTCAATTCAAAAAATACCTTAACAACACAATACAACTTCATAAAGCCAACACTATGATTATTCCAACAAAGAGCAGATATTTGCAACAGTTTAATTAAAGAAATCAAAATTGAAATCCAAAATTCTTATTCTATTATTTTTATTTAATCACATGACTTCAACAAGTCAAGCTTTTCAATTAAAAATAATTGGAAAAAACATAATCGAAACTTCTATCATTGATTCAATTGGGTACACAACAAAACTTCAAAACACAAAACAACTGATTGAAGCAATAACTTTAACAAGCCAAAAACTTTCTAAAATTGGCTATATTGAAAACAAAATACTAGCAAAAAAGAAAGAAAACGACACTAACTACACAGTTACTATCTCACTTGAAAATAAAATAAAAAATATGCATATATATATAGGTATAAAAAAAGACTTAAATTCTTTTAATTTATTCAAAACAAATCAAGACTCCATAATTTTACCATATTCTCAAATAGAGCCTTTTTTAAAACAGACTATACAAAATTTAGAACAAAATGGCTTTGCTTTCGCAAAAGTAAAACTCACCAATATTAAAAAAAAACAACAAGATATTTATGCCGATTTAACAATCGACACAGGAAAGCAAAGAACAATAAATGCAATTGAAATAAAATACACTAATCAACAACAAAAAAATCTTCTCCCAAAAGGCGCAGAAAAACAAATCAACAAAAAATACAAGAACTCACTATTTAGTCAAAAGAACATAGAAGGACTACATGACGATTATGCAAAATTTGGATTCATCAATCAAATCAAATATCCAGAAATCCTATTCACAAAAGACACAACTAAAGTATTTGTTTACCTAGAAAAAAGAAAAGCAAATATTTTTGACGGATATTTAGGATTCAACAATACTGAAAATAAAAAAATTCAATTTAACGGGTACCTCGACTTAACTTTAATCAATACACTTCGAAACGGAGAGGAACTATCCATATATTGGAAAAATGATGGAAATAATCAAAAAATATTCAATGCTAATTTAACTGCTCCATATTTATTTAAAAGTCAAATAGGAATTAAAGCCCAACTAAATATTTTCAAACAAGACAGTATTTTTCAAAATACAAAAACAACCATACAGCTCGGCTATTCCATAGATTACAACAAACGATTCTATTTTGGCTACGAATCAACTGAGTCAAGCGATATTCAAAACTCAAATAACCAGAATCTAAGTGATTATAAAAATTCGTTTTACACAACCACAATAGAATTCAAAGAAAACTGCACAAAAAACAATTTATTCCCAATAAAATCACTTTTTAATACAACATTAGGCACCGGAAATAGAAACACAACAACAACCCCATCCTTAAAACAAAATTTTGTAAATTTTAACATAATGAATGATTTTTACCTTAATCAGAAAAGCATTATAAATGTTAAAATTCAAAATTATTTTCTCAAAAGTAAAAAATACCTAACAAATGAATTATTCCGCTTTGGAGGCATCAACTCCATAAGAGGATTTGCAGAAAATAGCTTACAAGCCAACCTAATTATTTCACTCATGACAGAATATCGATACCTAGTTTCCCAAAATTTATACTTCAATTCCATCTTAGATTATTGCTATTACGAAGATCCAACAATTACAAAACAAGAAAACAAAAACGAAAAACTTCTTGGAATCGGAATGGGACTAGGCATACAAACCTCCAATGGTTTATTGAAATTTGCCCTCACAAATGGAAAGACAAAAAACGAAGAACTAAAATTTTATAACACAAACATAACTATAAGTTATAATGTTAAATTTTAGCTTTAACAAAAAAAACAGTTTCAGATATTAGGATAGTTAACAAATTATTATGATTTTTGCCTCACTAATTCAAAATATTTAAAAATGAAACTAAAGTTCAATGGATTCTTAGTACTCTTAGTAGTACTAGTGGCGCAACTAACTTTTGCGCAAGAAAGATCTGTTTCAGGGATTGTTTCCGACAATGCAGGTATGCCTTTACCGGGTGTAAGTGTATTAGTAAAAGGAACAAAAAATGGAACTCAATCAGATTTTGATGGAAAGTACTCTATCAAAGCTGCACCAAGCGATGTATTGGTATTTAGCTATGTTGGAATGAAATCTTCAGAGAAATCTGCAAGCTCAACAACAGTTAATGTAAAATTAGCAAGTGATGCTACTCAATTAGAGAGTGTTGTTGTTACTTCCTTAGGTATCAAAAGAGATAAAAAATCTCTAGGTTATACTACACAAGAAGTAAAAGGTGCTGATTTAAACGTTGGGCCAACACAAGGAAATTTTATTAATGATCTTTCTGGTAAAGTTGCCGGTGTTAGCATCAGAAGAAACAACAACTTTGGAGGTTCTACTAACATCGTTTCTCGTGGTGTTAAAAACCTTACAGGTAACAACCAGATGCTTATTGTTATTGATGGTATGCCAATCAATAACAATAACACAAACAATGAAATGACAGTAGGTCAAGACAGAGGTAGAGGTGGTTACGATTATGGTAATGCTGCAATGGATGTGAATCCAGATGATATTGAAAGTGTAAATATCCTAAAAGGAGCAGCTGCATCAGCATTATACGGATGGCAAGCTGGTAACGGTGTAGTAATGATTACTACCAAAAAAGGAAAGACTAAAAAAGGAATGGGTATAACACTTACTAGTGAATTTACTACATCTAATGCAGACAAGGCTACTTTCCCTAAATACCAAGATAAATACGGAGCTGGTTACGGATCTTTTTATGGACCAGATGGAGACGGACCTTTTGATATTGATGCAGATGGAAACAACGTTGTTCCAACTTACGAAGATGCTTCTTACGGTGCTGCTTTTGATCCATCTTTAAATGTAAGACAATGGAGTTTTTACACTCCATATTCAGATCATTACCAACAAGAAACTCCTTGGGTTGCTGGTAAAAACGGACCTTTCTCTTTCTTCCAAACAGCGAATACTTTCAGTAACTCTGTTTCTATGGAAGATGCTACAGACAAGACTAGTTTTGTATTGAACTACAATAATTTCAAACAAACTGGTATTATGCCAAACAGTGAATTAAAGAAAAACACTATGAGTGTTAAAGTTAACCACCAATTCACAGATAAACTTTCTACAGCAGTTTTTGCTAACTATACTTCTCAAAACACAGTAGGAAGAAACTCAACTGGTTATAATGACAACATCATGACTTCATTCCGTCAATGGTTCGAAACTAACGTCGATATCAAAGAACTTGAACGTGCTTATAACAGATCAGGTGGCCAAAACATTACTTGGAATATGCAAAACCCAAGCGGTGGTGCAACAAACCCTATTTACTGGGATAATCCATATTTCACAAGATATCAAAACTATCAATCAGATAACAGAAACCGTTTTACGGGTTACGCTAAAGTTGACTATAAATTATTTGACTGGGTAACTGCATCTGGAAAAGTTTCAACAGATTCATACGCTGAATTACGTGAGGAAAGAAGAGCTACGGGATCTATCCCTGGTACTTTCGGAATCAACGGATTAGATGAGAGCTCAGGATACACAAGATATAATGGTAACTTCTCTGAACAAAACTACGAAGGTATTTTAACATTCAAGAAAAACATTAACGAAGACTTCTCTTTCAATGGAATTCTAGGAGGTAATATTTTGAGAACTAACTTTACTTCTATTTTGGCTTCTACTCAAGGAGGTCTAATTGTTCCAGGATTATATAGTTTATCAAACTCTGTTAACTCAGTACCTTTTCCAGTTGAACGTCAAGATTTCTCAGGAGTTAATTCTGTTTTCGCTTCGGCTTCATTTGGTTACAAAGATTTCTTATTCGTAGACGGAACATTTAGAAGAGATTCATTCTCGACTTTACCAAAAGACAATAATAGTGTTAATACATTCTCTGTATCAGGATCTTATGTATTCACTAAACACATCGACCAACCATGGTTGTCATTTGGTAAATTAAGAGGTAGTTATGCAGAAAACCCACAAGGTAACATTGCATTACACTCTTTAGTAAATACATATACTAAATTTGACCCATTTGGTTCAAACCAACAATACTCAATGCCAAGTACACTATCTAATTCAGATTTACGCCCTGTAAAAACAGCATCTGAGGAAATTGGTTTAGAAATGCAATTCTTTGATAGAAGACTTGGATTTGACGTAGCAGTATACAAAAGTTTAAGTACTGACCAAATTTTTGATGTAGATTATTCTACAGCAGTTGGAGCTACAAAAAGATTCATCAATGCTGGATCTGTTGAAAACAAGGGTATAGAGGTACAATTTAATGTAACTCCAGTAAAAACAGCAGATTTTGCTTGGGATGTTTTTGTAAACTGGTCTAAAAACAAAAATACAGTTGTTGAGTTAACTGAAGGTATTGAAAATTTACAATTAGGATCATTCCAACAAGGTATTACAATCAATGCAACTGTTGGACAACCTTACGGAACTATTCAAGGTACTGACTACACTTACTTAAACGGAGAAAAAGTAGTAGGAACAAACGGTAGATATATCAGAAATACTGCAACTACAAACGTTATTGGAAATATCACTCCAGATTGGATTGGTGGTATCCGTAACAAATTTACTTACAAACAAATCTCTTTAGGATTTTTGATTGATATGCAAAAAGGTGGAGATATCTTCTCTCTTGACCAAGCTTACGGACAAGCTACAGGTTTATACAAAGAGTCTGCAGGTCTTAACGACTTAGGATACCCAATGAGAAATACTATAGCTAATGGTGGTGGTGTAATACTTCCAGGTGTACAACAAGACGGTACTCCTAACACGATTAGAACTGCTTCTCCAGATCAGTACGGAAATATCGCTGGTTACAGACAAGCTCCTAATAAAGCGTTTATGTATGATGCAGGTTATATCAAATTAAGAGAAGCTAACATTACTTATAATTTACCTAGCAGTATAGTTTCGAAAATGAAACTTACAGCTATGTCATTTGCAATTGTAGGTTCTAACTTATGGATCATCGACAAAAGCCTTCCTTATGCAGACCCAGAAAGTGGATCAAGTTCAGGTAACTTGTCTTCTGGATACTCTGTGGGATCTCTACCAACAACAAGAAACATTGGTGGTAACGTAACAATTAAATTTTAAATTATGAAAAAAATAGCTTTATTAACAGCATTCATCGGTTTGTTCGTATCCTGCTCAAGTGATATCACAGATTTGAATGAAGAAGCAAAAAGACCCGCATCGACACAGGCGGAATATTTGTTCACTAATGCACAAAAAACATTAGTGGATCAAATGGTAAATACGTCAGTAAACAGAAACGTTTTCAGATTATTTTCTCAACATTGGACTGAGACTACATATCCAGACGAAAGTCAGTATGACATCACAACTAGAACCATTCCTGATTTTCACTTTGCTACTCTTTACAGAGATGTATTGGCTGATTTTAAAGAAGCTAACAGATTGTTAGATCTTGAAAGTCCTGCTACAGCAGAAGAAACAGCTATTTTGGCAAACAAAAAAGCGGTTCTTGACATTTTATCTGCTTATAGCTATAGCGTATTAGTGGATACTTTTGGAGATATTCCTTATACTGAAGCATTAGATATTCAAAATCACCCATTACCAAAATATGATGATGCTCAAACAATCTATAAAGATCTTATCTCTAGATTGACTGCTGATGCTAATAGCTTAACAGCAAATAGCGCTGCAGGTAGTTTTGCTGATGCTGACCTAATTTATGGTGGTAACAGTGCAAAATGGGCTAAATTTGCTAACTCGTTGCGTTTAAGAATGGCTGTAAATATGTCTGATGTAGATGCTGCTTATGCAAAAACTGAAGCAGAAAAAGCTACAACTGCAGGAGTAATTACCAGTAATGCTGATAATACTAATTTAGTATATTTGCCTTTACAACCAAATGCTAACCCATTATATGCTGATTTAGTGGTAAGTGGTAGAAATGATTTCATTCCTGCAAACACTTTAGTTAACAAAATGAATGCCCTTAATGACCCAAGAAGAGCTAAGTATTTTACACTTTACTCTGACGGTACTTACAAAGGAGGTATTTACGGAGCATCTAATGCTTTCGGAAGTTTCTCTCACATTACCGCTACTTTAAATGAGCCTACATTTCCAGGGACATTAATGGATGCTACTGAAGTTGAATTTTTATTAGCTGAGGCTGCTGCAAAAGGTGCTGCTGTAGGTGCTGCTGCAACACATTATAACAACGCTATCGCTGCTTCTATGGAAAACTGGGGAGTTGCTTCTGCTGATGCAACAGCATATTTAACCGCAAATCCTTATAGTGCTGCAAACTACAAGCAAGTAATTGGAGAGCAAGCTTGGATCGCTTTATTCAACAGAGGTTTTGAAGCTTGGACTTCTTATAGAAGACTAGATTTCCCTGTATTAACTGTTCCTGCTGTAACTTATAACGGTATAACTGAAGTTCCTAAGAGATATTCTTACCCAGCTAGAGAGCAAACCCTAAACCGTACTAATGTGTCTGCTGCTATCGCTAAAATACCAGGAGGTAAAAATACATTGACAGCTAAAGTATTCTGGGATAAATTCTAATATTTAAAATGAAAAACATGAAAAAATATATAAAACAAATTGTTGCGCTGGCATTAATAGTGTCTTTTGCATCTTGTTCACCAGATGACGAGAAAGTAGATATGCTTTCAGCTGGAGGAAGTGCAGTTGCTCCAGGTAGCATAAGTCGTTTAGACACAAACGTTCCTCTTACAGTTAAATTAAAACTAAAAGAAGGTGTAACGGTTACTAAAGTTGAAATTTACAGAAAC
Source organism: Flavobacterium sp. (assembly GCF_035760125.1). Taxonomy (GTDB): domain Bacteria; phylum Bacteroidota; class Bacteroidia; order Flavobacteriales; family Flavobacteriaceae; genus Flavobacterium. The sequence goes on along the minus strand of NZ_DASTTN010000194.1, from coordinate 11,657 downwards.
ATAGCTGCAAATTCAACTGCAGCAATTATACTTGGAGACAAAGTTTCGGATGCAACTGTAGTAACAGTTGATAACGCAAATGCAACTGCAACCTATAGTTCATCTACTTTAGGGAGCTTTGATGTCTTTCCTGTAACAGGTGCTGATGGTAAAGTAACACTTACTGGAAAAACTGGAACTTTTCCATTAGCCATCAAATCAACTTTTTCTGACGGTACAGTAACTACTACACCATATGTACAAACTGTAGGAAAAGGAATTGTTTGGAAAGATGCTGATGCAAATACTATTTCAACAAGTGGAGTTTCAAGCTTCAAACTTAATGATCCTACACCAGTTAAAATTAGCTTTGCTCCTGTTAAAAAAACTGCAACAACACTAACAAGTATTGTTGGTACATGGACAAAAACTACTGCTGATGGTACTGTAACAACAGGAAATCTTCCTGGAACAATTGATGCAACTATTGCTCCTAAAACTATAGATATCGCTGCTATTCCATATTCAACTTATGGAGGATTAGTTGCAGGAGATGTCATCGTTTATAAATTTACGGTTACTGCTGGTACCCAAACTGATTCTATCAGCACTAAAGTTACAGTTGCGGATCAAGTATTTGGAGGATCTAGTACTGGTAGTCTTTCTCAAGATTTATCAATGAATCAATTCAGTTTTGCAACTGCTAAGACTTATGCTAGTGATAGCTCAGAAGGAGAGATAGTATTCAATCCAGAATTTGGTTTTGCAAAAGCAGGAGATACAAGAATTGAATTTGTAGAAAACAGCGGTTTAGTTTATGATGATGCTAATTTATTTGATGCAGAAATTGCTTTTAATGCTGGGACACCTGTAACAACATTGACTGAAGACTTATTTATTGATTCTGTAGTACTGTATAAAGTTACTAGAAATGTTAATTTAGGGACTAAAGACGAACCAGACTTCCAAGATGTAACATATTACGGATTATTGAAAGTAACTGACTTATCTCTTAGCTCTTCAGAATTAATTCAAGGATTTAAATTCACCTACAAAGAAGGAGAATTAGTACAATAAATTATTTATCACTAAATAATTTAAAACCACCAGCCATGCTGGTGGTTTTTTTTATACAAACCTTTTACTTAACTTTGCCAAATGGAAAAAGAACATCAAATTTTTGGAATCAGGGCAATAATTGAAGCCATACAAGCAGGTGCAACAGTAGATAAAGTCTATATTCAGAAGGAAGCAAGCAGCGAACTAATGAAAGATTTAATGAAAGTTATGAAAAGAGGAAATATCAATTTTTCTTATGTTCCTGTTGAAAAACTTAACCGATTAACTCCAAATAATCACCAAGGTGCAGTAGCTACCGTCTCTCCTATTTCATTTTATGATTTGGAAAGTTTGATAGAAACCGTTATTGAAAACGGGAAAAAACCTTTGTTTTTGATCTTGGACCAAATATCGGATGCCCGTAATTTTGGAGCCATTATCCGAACTGCAGAATGCACAGGAGTTAATGGAATAATTGTTCAAAAAGCAGGTTCAGCTCCTGTAAATGGAGACACTGTAAAAACATCTGCCGGTGCGGTATTTAATATTCCAATTTGTAAAGTAGAACATATAAAAGATGCAATTTTTCTTTTGCAGGCCAGCGGTGTAAAAACTGTTGCTGCCACCGAAAAAACAGAACAAAATATTTATGACATTTCTTTGAATGAACCGGTAGCAATCATTATGGGTTCTGAAGATCGAGGAGTGAATCCATCAGTTCTTAAAATCGTAGATGAAAAAGCAAAACTTCCTATGTTTGGTTCTATAGGTTCTCTAAATGTTTCTGTTGCCTGTGGCGCTTTTTTATACGAAGCGGTAAGACAGAGAAGTTAACAATGACATAATTTAGATTAAAGATTGCAGTATCAAACCGAAAACATTCGTATTGGATTGTAAAATATAGATAAGAAATAAAATGAATCAAGACTCCGATTTTGATTCATTTTTTTCGTTTATATCCTCTTTCTTTTCTATAAAATCATAAACAACATTTGAATTCGACTGAAAAAAAGTGTCAATTTCTATTTGATTCTCTTCAATAATTTCAGGTTTGGGTGGATTAACAAAATTACCGTTTTCATCAAAACGTTGCATAAATTTATCCTCTGACGGATCATAATCAGGTCGTTCCCAATCGTATTTTATTACTTTTTTAAATTCTGGTTTTTTGTATAAAAAAGTAAGTACAAAACCTGCTATTAGTCCTGACAAATGACCTTCCCAAGAAATAGTTTCATCAATTTTTGGAAAAACGTACCAAACCACTCCACCATACAAAACCACTACGGTTAGAGACAAAGCTACCAATCTATAATATTGGGTTTGAATTCCTTTAAAAAAAATAAAAGACACCAACACATATATTAAACTACTGGCTCCGATATGATAATTTTCCCTTCCGATAAGCCAGGTTATAGCTCCTGAAAGTAAAATTCCATACACCAATATCCCTATCGCTTCTTTGCTGTAGAAAAAGAATAACGCCGCTAAAAGCACAAGCAAAGGTATAGAATTATTATAGAGATGTTCAATATTCGAATGAATGAATGGGCTAAAAATTATGCCTTGCAATCCTGAAAAAGTTCTCGGCAGAATTCCATTATCATCAAAATCAAATCCAAAACGGATTTCCAACCAATAGACAAACCACAGGAATAGCACAAAAAAAAGTGGTACTCCCACTACTGCGTTGGTGAATTTAAAATGATTTTCTTCCATTTTCAGAATACTGGATTATTGGACTAAATAGATTCTTAATGTAAATCAAAAATGTATCCAAAAGCAATTTAATGCTATTTTGTCATATAAAATAATTCTGTTATGAAAACGATTGCCCTAGCCCTGATGGAAACGACATCCTTTTGTGTCTCGTTTTTTCTACGAGACACAAAAGATATAGTGAACAGCAGGAATAGCTCCCGAAAAATATACTTGTAAAAACTGAAAATTGTGTAATTTTACCACATGGAAGCACCACTCGCAGAACGCATACGCCCACAAAAATTAGAAGATTACATCAGTCAATCCCATTTGGTTGGGCCAAATGGCTCATTAACGCAACAAATATCAAAAGGAATTATTCCGTCCTTAATATTTTGGGGGCCTCCAGGAACGGGAAAAACGACTTTGGCGCAAATTATTGCTCAGGAATCCAAACGTCCTTTTTATATCTTAAGCGCCATTAACTCGGGGGTGAAGGATATTCGGGATGTAATTGAGAAAGCGAGACAAAGCGGCGGTTTATTTACTGCCAAAAACCCAATTTTGTTTATTGATGAGATTCATCGTTTTAGCAAATCGCAACAGGATTCTTTATTGGCTGCAGTTGAAAAAGGATGGATTACGCTTATAGGTGCTACGACCGAAAATCCTAGTTTTGAAGTTATTCCCGCTTTATTGTCTCGTTGTCAGGTATATATTTTGAATGCGTTTACTAAAGCGGATTTAGAACATTTATTGCAAAGGGCAATGAAAACAGATACTTATTTGGCTACAAAAAAGATTGAATTACAAGAAACAGAAGCTCTGTTACGTCTTTCTGGTGGCGATGGACGCAAACTATTAAATATTTTTGAACTGGTCGTAAACGCTTCCGCTGAAGACGAAATTTTAATCACCAATGACCGCGTTTTTGAATTGGTACAACAAAATACGGTTTTGTATGACAAAAGTGGCGAACAGCATTATGACATTGTTTCGGCTTTTATAAAATCGATTCGAGGAAGTGATCCGAACGGTGCTGTCTATTGGTTAGCACGAATGATAGAAGGCGGAGAGGACGTGAAATTTATTGCCCGAAGAATGTTGATTTTGTCTAGTGAAGATATTGGAAATGCTAATCCAACTGCTTTTATTATGGCCAATAATGCTTTTCAGGCGGTATCCACCATTGGTTATCCTGAAAGTCGAATTATTTTGAGTCAGTGTGCAATTTATCTTGCCACTTCACCCAAAAGCAACGCTTCCTATTTGGCGATTGGAACAGCTCAACAATTAGTAAAACAGACCGGCGATTTACCTGTACCTATTCATTTACGTAATGCCCCTACCAAATTAATGAAAGAATTAGGATATGGTGAGGATTATAAATATTCGCACGATTATGCCAATAATTTTGCAGAACAGGAATTTTTGCCAGAAGCACTAAGCAATACCCCCATTTATGTTCCCGGAGCTAATTCCAGAGAAAACACAACCCGTGAATTCTTGAAAAATAGGTGGAAAGATAAATACGGGTATTAAAAATTTAGATATTCATTACAGTTAATTAAAACTTAACTATAATTTTTTCTGACATTAAAGTTTCTTTCTCATAATATTCAAAGAACCATTGATTTTCTTTTAAAACCATAACACCTTGGATATTTTCTTTGGATGCCAAATAAATAGAAGGATTTGTGGTTTTATATGCTTTCATAACCACTTTTGGTGTCGTATCTACTAATTGAAATCCGTTTTTGATAGGCTGTGCAAACAATACGACCCCATCTGACTCAGTGGCATTAGACACATTTACAGCTACAGCAGCTGTCGTGGCAACAACAGCAGTCGAGGCAACTGGTGCCATCACCGGAGATACCGCTGTCACGTTGTGACTATTTGCAACTGCACCACCATTGTATTTATACTGCAATGCATAAACTGACGCAAAAGCCATGTTTAATGCTTCAGTATAGGCAACTTCATAATCTTTTTCCTTGCTTTTTCCTACTTCAGATTTAAAAACAACTTTACCGTTACAATCTTTAAAAACAACATACAGTTTGGTCACCAAAAATCCGTTCTCTCTTAATAAATCAACATTTAACAGACTACATCTGTTACTATATTCCGCTGGAATATCTTCATTAACATAAAAAGCTTCAAAACCTGCTTTTTTTAAATTAACTTTCGTTAATGTACAAAGTCGGTACTGATTTTCGCTTTTAAGAAAATCGTATTTTAAAGGAATAATTACCGCTGCATAATCATTAACCGATTGAGAAAAAGCATAGCTTGAAATAAGCAATAATAGGAATAGAAATTTAGTCTTCATGTTTTATAAATATTTTTTTAATTCTAATAAATGAGTTACTTGTTTAATATCTTGACCAACTTTAATTTTTTTGTCATTAAAAAAAATAGCATCTAATCCTGCATCTAATGCGCCTTGTACATCGGCCTCTAGACAATCTCCAATCATGATGCTACTTTCCTTATTGGCTTGAGCTGCATTAAGGGCGTACTCAAAAATAACAGGGTTGGGTTTCTTAACACCAGCCATCTCCGAATTGGTTATCGTTTTAAAAAATCCTGCAATATTCGAATTGCTTATTTTTTTGTACTGCACATCGGCAAAACCATTTGTAATAATATGCAATGTATACTTTTTTTCTAGATATTCCAGCACTTCAATTGTACCATCAAACAAACGATTATTTTCAGGCAATAGCTGAATATAATTATGGGCGATACTTTCTATTTGAGCATCCGATACAAAATATTCCAATGCATCAAAAGTATGTTTGAGACGATTATACCTTAATTCAGCATGCGTAATTTTATCATACTGGTATAATTTCCAACAGGCTTGATTGATTGGAGCATACTTCTCTATGAAATCGGTTATTTCAATTGTTGGATGATCTTTCTTCAAAATCGTTTCAAAAGCCAATTCCGAATTGACATCAAAATCCCAAAGTGTATGATCTAAGTCGAAGAATATATCGGTTATTTTATTAGTAGAAAACATGTAATGGCATTATTTAAAAATTCGTTTATCGAAAGGAAAATCAATTTGCTCAGTAATTTTAATTTTATAAAAATCGACATGATACGGATTAATCAAAAAATTAAAATCTCCTTTCACTACCGCTGACGGAACCTTCAAAACACAGGCTTCATTTCTCCTTATGAAATCGTCTCCCAAAAGTGGCGTCTCAAAGGTACAAGGAAAAACATTCCAATCGATAGATAATTTATTGAGATCTAAAACTTCTATCGAAATATCATCAGGAATATCAATTGTTAACATCACAAAATCATTGGGCAATGTTGCCAATGAAAGATGAACCAAAACCTCAGCCATTGCCAAAGCTCTATTCTGGGCACAATAAATAATCTCCGTCCCCTTTGAATTCCATCGCGCACCCGAAATTGACGCTCCTTTCCCAGACAACTCAATAGGGTATTTTTTGCGTGCTAATCGAAAAACTTCCATTAAACAAAAATCCCTTGATCAATTTTATTCAATTCATTGATCACCATTTCTTTTCCGTAAGAATCTCTAAGCAATTCTATAGGCTGTAGATTTCCAAGCGCAAACGAAGGCGTTTTCAGCCACATATAAAATTGTCCTTCTGAATCAAAAACACTGTTTCCTAAAGAAGTTACCTCTGCCAATTCTAATATTTTTTCGGATTGTAAAGGCTTAAAAATAAAATCTTCTTTAATTTTATTTCTTTGGAGTGATTTTGTGGAAATCCCTAAAAAAGAAGCCCAATCCTCTTCATTAAAAGGGGTTATTTCTTTTATCAAATTAAAAAGCTCATACGGAATACCTTCGCGGATAGCATGGACTATTAGCATTCTATTTTTCAAAAACTCATCATAAGTGATTTTCTTATTCAAAAGCTTATATCCTCTCTCCTGCTCCACTCTATTGACCAAAACTCTAACGGCTTTATCAATAGCTCCTCTTGGTTTTAATTTTATCGCTTCCATAAAAAATACATTTGTCTGTAAATATAAGACAATTGTCTAGTCCAAGCAAATTTTTTAAAATATTCCTTCATCAGCAAAACTATAATAACCAGTTTCTGTGATAATTATATGATCCAAAACAGGAATATCCAATTGTTGTCCTGCGGTTTTAATCTTTTTTGTTATTTGAATATCGGCATCACTGGCTTGCAATTTTCCGGAAGGGTGATTATGTGTGAGAATTATTGCAGTTGCGTTTTGTTCAAAAGCGATTTTAAAAACAATTCGGACATCTACCATTGTTCCAGTCATTCCGCCTTTGCTCAACTGCGTTTTGAAAAGTATCTTATTGGAATTATTCAAAAACAAAACCCAAAATTCTTCGTGAGGCAACTCCCCAATTATGGGCTGCATAACTTCGAAAACCGCTTTGCTGGATGTTATTTTTGTTAACTCAACTGCATCTTCACTTCGCCTTCTTCTTCCCAACTCCATTGCAGCAATTATAGAAATCGCTTTGGCTTCGCCAATTCCTTTAAAATTCATTAATTGCGCAATAGACAGCTTCCCCAAAGCATTCAAATTATGATTGACACTTGCCAAAATTCGTTTACTCAAATCAACTGCCGATTCGTTTCGGCTTCCGGATCCAATGAGTATCGCAATCAATTCGGCATCACTCAAAACGCTTTTTCCTTTGAGCATTAACTTTTCACGAGGCTTGTCATCTTCCGACCAATTGGTAATGGGACAAAATGAAGTTTCAGACATAGGTTATCTTCTTAAATTTCTTTTTTCATACAAACACTTTTGTCTAAACCCACATAAGGTCCGTAATTATCGACAATTGCATATCCTACTTTTTGATACAAACTAATCGCTTCTTGCTGTTTATACAAGGTTTCTAAAACAGAAATCGAAAAGTCTAATTCCTTTGCCCAAAGTTCCAATTCCAGCAATACTCTTTGAGCCAAACCCAATCCACGAGCTTCGGGAGAAACAAACATCCGTTTTATCTCGATCGTGTTTTGGTCATACTTTTTAAAGCAACCACAAGCAACCGGTTTTTCATCCAAATAAATTACTACTACATTTCGGTTCAACTCTATGATATTGTTTCCCCAATAATTGGTTTTCAATTCTGGGTAACGTTCCCACAAATACTTATCAAATGTCTTTATCAACGACAAAAAATCAGAATTCTCGCTGGTAGTTTTTACAACTTTTACTATTGAGTCCATAAGTCTATAATGTTAGCTTTGCTAATGTATTAAAAAAAGAGAAAAATCATACAATAAAATTCATTTCTTATCTTGAAACTGATTCTGATGTAGGTATATAAAATATAAATGTGCCAATCACAAAATTGAAATTGGCACATTGTACATTATAAAAAGAACTATTTTTATTCAATCAAACTTTTCACCTCATCAAAGTTCAATCCACCATAATTTCCAGAACTCATCAATAATAAAGCTGAATTCTCAAGATTTAGGTTAAACAAATAATCTTTAAAATCTTTTGGATTGGTGTAAATAATCAAATCTTCTCTATTGAAAGCTTTGGCTATCTGCTCATAAGTCACTTCTTCCAATTGTTTGATTTTTACAGCATCTGGTGAATAGAAAACCACAGCAACATCAGCATATTCCAATGCTCCTTCATACTCTTTCAAGAACTCGGCATTCAAACTGCTGTAAGTATGTAATTCCAAACAAGCCACAACAGTACGGTTTGGATATTGCTCTTTTACTGCTTTGGTCGTTGCAGCCACTTTACTTGGTGAATGAGCAAAATCTTTATAGGCTACCTTTGTTTTGCTTTCGGCGATTTTTTCCAAACGTTTAGATGCCCCTTTGAAACTGGCGATTGCTTCATAAAAATCGGCTTCATCCACTCCCATATTTTGACAAATCCATTTGGCTCCCGCCAAATTATTTAGATTATGGGCTCCAAACACTTCAATAGGCATAGGCCCTTCTGGAGTTTCCAATAAAGTTACACCATCATTTACAGTATAATTTGGAGTATGATAGGCCAATTTACGTATTGGATTAGTTGCTTTTTCAGCAACACGTTTTACTTCAGAATCGTCTTCATTGTAAACCAAAATTCCACCGTTTGTAATTTTATCAATAAAAATTTCAAACTGCTCTACATAAAAATCATAGGTTGGGAAAACATTGATATGATCCCAAGCAATTCCGGAAATCAAGGCAATATTTGGTTGGTATAAATGAAATTTAGGCCTTCTATCAATTGGTGAAGACAAGTACTCATCACCTTCCAAAACCATAAAATCATTTTCTTCAGTAAGATGTACCATCGTGTCAAACCCTTCCAATTGGGCTCCCACCATATAATCCACTTCAATATTATGGTAATGCATTACGTGCAAAATCATTGAAGTTATAGTTGTTTTACCATGTGAACCACCAATTACTACACGCGTTTTGTTTTTGGATTGCTCGTATAAAAACTCTGGGTATGAATAAATTTTAAGCCCTAATTCCTGTGCTTTTAAGAGTTCTGGATTATCTGCTTTGGCGTGCATCCCAAGGATTACGGCTTCAATATCTGCAGTGATTTTCTCAGGAAACCATCCCAACTCTACAGGTAGAATTCCTTTTTTTTCCAATCTTGATTTTGAAGGTTCAAAAATAGCATCGTCACTTCCCGTCACTTGATACCCTTTGTTATGTAATGCCAATGCTAAGTTGTGCATTGCGCTTCCGCCTATGGCAATGAAATGTGTCCTCATTTATCTTTATTCGTTTATACGTTAATAGGTTTAATCGACGACAATGTTATCGAATAACTGTTACTTTCTGTTTTTATAGTCTTCCCAAACCTTATTGGCTTTATCGGGTTGTTTCATTTTATTTTTATACAAATCGGCCAATTTTTGATAACAAACCTTGGAACCTCCTATCAAAATAGCTCTTTTATATTGCTGTTCGGCACTGGTGTATCTATCAAAATATTCATCGATATGACCACGGGACAAATACCCGTCAACTGGTGACAATTCCCGTAATTCACCCGAATATTTAATGGCTTTGGCTTCACTTCCACCGACAATTCCAGGCAATTTCAAATTCAACTCAATTAAGGCCCAACGTGCTTCAATGTGTTTTGGGTTTAAGACTATGGCTTTTTCAAAAGAAGATCTCACTTCACTAATCATTCCCAATGCTTTGAATTTATTGACTTCCAAAGATTTCATCCCCAAAGCACCACCATATTTATAATAATAATTAGCTTCTGTGGGTTTTAATGTTTTCAGCTTTTTATAATAAGTAATCGCTTTATCCCAAGACTTATTGTATCCGGAAATATCTCCTAAATATTCTATCGTTTTAAGATTTGACGGATTACTTTTTAAGTAATTTTCCAAAATAGGTTGCGCTTGATCGAATTTCCCATCAACGAACAATTTTTCTCCTTTTTCAAAAGATTGAGAAAACAATAATATTGGAAATAACAAAAAGACGCTTGCCAGTAGTTTCATTCACCAAAAATAAAGAATTTTTAAAAGAATAGAAGTCTTTTAACTTAAAAATAAGGAGTAAAATAGAATCAATATCAGAGCTAGAAACTTTGGACAACTTAGACTTTAATCATAAAAAAAGCGCTAAAGTTCTTGACTCTTGCGCTTTTCTGTTACTCCGTTGTAAACGAACGTTTTATTTTCCTGATTCCAATTGCGTACTCACGGCAATTCTGTTCCATGCATTTATGGTAACAACTGCCATAATAATCTGTGCGATGGTATTTTTGTCAAAAAACTGTTCCGCTTTTTTATACGTTTCGTCAGATAAACCATGATTGTGAATTAAAGTGATTTCTTCGGTAATGGCCAAAATCACTTTTTCTTCTTCAGTAAATAAATTGGTTTCACGCCAAGCATTCAGTAAAAAAATACGTTGGGTGGTTTCTCCATATTTTAGAGCGTCTTTTGTATGCATATCGATACAAAACGCACATCCATTAATTTGGGAAGCTCTAATTTTTATTAATTCTTTATGCGTTTTTGACAATTGAGATGCTGCCAAATAACCCTCCAAAGCATACATAGCTTTATAAGCTTGAGGTTCAATTTCGTTGATGTCTATTCTCTTTTCCATTTTATTTGTTTGTTTTAAATTAACAGTACAAATTTCAGGAATAGATAGTTGGAAAAACTTAAACTGGTTTAAGAACGCTTTTTATTTCTGATTTCGCTTAAATATTCTGGGGTAAACCTTAAAAAAGAAGCAATTAAATATTGTGGAATCCGTTGCACAAATTCAGGATGTCCCTTGCACAGATGATCGTAGAATTCTTCTTTGGAAAAATCATACAGGTATTTTATTCGCATTTGCGTTGCTGCGTAAGCCCTTTGATAGATGAATCTAAAATAGCGTTCCATTTTCGGGAATTCAATCAATAGCTTTTCTTGTGCATCACGGTCAATTACTAAAATCTCTGAATTTTCAACCGCCTGAATATAAAATTCTGTTGATAGACCTCGCTCGTAGGCAAAATTGTCTGTCATCCACCAATTTTCTATTGCAAATTCAGTAGTTTGCTCCATGCCTTTTCCGTTGATGAAAAATTTTCGCAGGCAACCGTTCAATACAAAATAATGCGATTTGCAAATCTGTCCTTCAATAAGCAAGTTCTCTTTCTTCTTGACCTTTTTAATTTGAAAAAAAGTCAAAACATCAGAAAGTTCCTTTTCATCTATTTCGATGAATTTTTCTAAATGCTTTTTAAATATTTCAGACATAATCTTTATATTCAAGGGTTAAAATTGATCCTTTATTTCTACCCCAAATATACTAATCATTCAACCCTTTACCGTCAAGAATTTGCGGTATACTTTTCTCAACCCTTGACTCTCGGGTTTTGGATTGTTTGGGTGCAGAAAAATGAAGCATATAGGCTCTTTGGCG
>NZ_DASTTN010000193.1:0-7567 GCF_035760125.1 Flavobacterium sp. | reverse complement strand
AATATTCAGCAGGAAACTCATCAAAGCTTCTGAATTCAAAACCACTTTGGTACATTTTTTCCTGATTAAAATCAAGACCAACTTCCGAAAGCAATTCGTATTCCATGTCCACCTCAATCTGGTCGCGCCACCAAATATTTTCCTCTTTTTCAAACTTTAGCAATTTTCTGAAATCATCTACTTTGTAGGTTAGAATCTTTCCTTTTGGCATCGCTTTATTGAAAGTTCCCACGCCTATGTAACGAGACATTGCATTACGCATAGAACCCAATGTGAATTTTTTGTCCAAACTGTATTTGTCACTTATCACTCCCATAATGTCTGGGCTTCCAAGTGTTGCTATAAAAAACGGCTCAAACCATTGCAACAAATAAATCGCATTGGAATGCGTCTTGTCAAATTCATTATAATCAACTATCCTGCTGTCTTCGGTCAATGAAGGCAAGGTAATATGAAAATGATAGGTACCATTGTTAAACAAAACAAGGTTTTCCTGATTCGTCATAAACATATTAAGACCGTTGTTGTAATCCGGAAAATTCAGTTTTCCGTTCAATACAGAGGATTCATTGATTTTATCGAGGAATAATTTTTTGGTTGCCTTTAGCTCTTTACAGGAATCGGCTATCGTTCGGTTTTCAAAATATTTGGTTACAAATTCAATGGAATCGCCATCAAAATGTACTGAACCCATCGTTTTATTTCTTTGGGTAATCATACTCTGAATATTGTACGGTTGATCCTCAAGGAAAAGTTCCATAATGGATTTCCCAAGATATTCAGGGTTTTCAAGTGGTTGTGCGTTTACCTCAGCAGTTTCTGTAGTTTTAACAGCTGATAATGTTTTATGTTGGTAATTTACATCTAGTTTCTCTAGTGAATGACTATTAATCATTCGGCTTACTTTGTAGTTTTCATTCAAACCAAAAGCCTTTTTCAATATAGGAGCCAAGCTTTCAGGTTTGTAGCATTTTCTATAATCAATACTGTATTTCTCAAAACCAATTTTTTCTTGTATAAACTCACCAGAAACTATTAGGGATTCTTCAAATTGCATGTAGGTTTCGTTTTCTAATCCTATTCCCCAATAATATTTTTTTGTCTGATTGTCTTTCATTTATACTAATTTTCTTTTTATGGTTGATTGAACTTTTGAAATCTTTTTTTTCGGAAATAATAATCTAATCTGCTAGAAATCGAAACAGAAACAGTCCTTCAAACGGATTCAACAAATTATTAAATCCATTCTCTTATTTTTAAATTACAGGAATTTATTTTCAGTCTCAGAAATTTACACTTGAATCGACTGAACGATTGATAAAAAGTAAAATTTTATAAAGGGGGTTATAAAATCACTATTGTCATTAATCACTTTTATATCAATAATTTAGGCAGATGAATAGCCATATTATGACTTTTGCTTTCCTTGTTTTTTCCAAGTTGCAAAAGTAGCTCATTATTATCGTATTTCCAAGAAGTTAATTCATTGAAAATCAATAACAAAACAAAATTATTAAGTTGTAAGATTTATAGTTTGGTTTTATTCGTGGTAATAAAACACATAAGAGGAATATAACTCGTCATTCCACCAGTCTTTTCTAACTTCCGAAAAGTAGTTGTAATTAATCTTCCCCGCTTGTGATTGCAGTGGATATACTACAATACCATTCTCTCTATATGCTTGGTGTAAATCTGTTTCGGGAACTACAGGAACGATATGTCCGGAGAGTCCTTTTTCTTTTCTTTTGGCGCAAATTATTCCAATTCCGCCATTGGCATTCACTTTATTTTGAATTTCTTCAGCGGTAAACATTCTTTCCCAACCAAAATTGGCTCCCCATTCCAAAAACCAATCGTGTATCGCACTGGAATAAATCCGATCAACGGTTTGTTCAAAAATAGCTTCCACTTCTTGTCCATCCAATACTTTTTCCAGAGCGTCATCCGTCCACCAAACAGTAGGCAAATATACTTTACAGAAATGACAATAATCGTAAGAATACACATTACAGTAAGTATCTTCTACTGTTCTTTGGTATCTAAGATTTGTCTCAACATCTAGCTTTTCTATAATTCTGCCAATACTTTCCCGCTTACTTGCAGAGTCAGTCAAATCCCTAAACGGAATGCTAGAATCCTCAATAGGTCTTTCCTTCATTTCCATAGAATCCAAACGTGATTCCGGATCGGGCAATAAATCTGCTTCCTTTATTTTGTTATGCGCAATGGAATCCTCAAGTGTTGGCATTGAATATATCGAATGGGTATCTTTCTTCATTTTGATTGATTTGAATCAATTGTTGTGAGTCTGTGGTTGCTTAAAACCACTAGTACATCCTTACTCTGAAAATCTTTTTCTAAAAATTTAAATGTAATCAAAAAAACCACAAATGGAAATTTAATTTCACTGCAAATCTCCGATAAATATTTCAGCTAACTCAATAAAAGCAATGCATTATTTTTTAGGCTTAGATCCCATATAAAAAGTTAATTTACTTCCGGCCGTAATATCACTATGGTTTATAAACAAAGTAGGCAAAGATTTGCCGTTTAGCAGGATTTTTTGAACGTACACATTATTGTCTTTTTGGTTAATTACCTCAACGGTAAAAGTTTTTCCATTTTCTAAAGTCAGCACTGCGTTATTCACCAAAGGTGACCCAATTGCATATTCATTTGAACCCGGAGCTACCGGATAAAAACCTAAGGAGGAGAAAATATACCAAGCACTCATTTGCCCGCAATCATCATTTCCGCCCAAACCATCTGGTGTTGGCTTATATTGCATTTTCATAATTTTCCGAACCTGAGATTGCGTTTTCCAAGGTTGGTCTGTCCAATTGTAAAAATAGGCAACGTGGTGTGCGGGTTCATTTCCGTGAACATATCCACCAATTATTCCTTCGCGGGTAATATCTTCTGTATGCGCAAAAAAAGAATCTGGCAGATGCATAGTGAACAAAGTATCCAAACGAGATGCAAAAGCGGTTTTACCTCCCATTTTGGCAATCAGTTCAGTTGGATTGTGGGGAACAAAAAAGCTGTAATTCCAACTATTCCCTTCAATAAATCCTTGCCCCTCAGTAGACATTGCATCAAATTTGTCTTTAAAAGTCCCGTTGGCCAGTTTGGGTTGCATAAATCCTGAAGCCGAATTGTAATTGTTTTTCCAATTTTCTGATCGTTTTAAAAACTCATCGTAAACATCCTGTCTGTTCAGCTTTTTTGCCAATTGGGCAATACACCAATCATCGTAAGCATATTCCAACGTATTGGAAACTGAAATTCCGCTTTTTTCTGCAGGAATAAAACCCAAATCCATATAAGAACCAATGCCTTCATAATCGCGATGTTTGGCAGTCGTAACACAAGCGTTCAGCGCTTCGTTTGGGTCGCCATTATAAACTCCTTTCAATATTGCATCAGCAATTACCGAAACGCTATGATAGCCACTCATACACCAATTATCATTAGAATAATGAGACCAAATAGGCAACATATGCAAAGCACTTTGATTGTAATGTGCCATCATCGATTTTACCATATCATTACTGCGCGTAGGCTGAATTATATTAAAAAAAGGATGCAAAGCACGATAAGTATCCCATAAAGAAAATGTGCTGTAATTGACAAAACCATTGGCTGTATGATTGTCCTGATCCAAACCTTTGTATTGACCGTTTATGTCAGTATAAACGGTGGGATTTATAAAGGTGTGGTACATCGCGGTATAGAAATTCACCTTGATATCTTCTGGAGCTTCAATTTTGATTTTATTTAGTTCCGTGTTCCAAGACTTTTGAGCCTCAGCTTTTACTTTTTCAAAATCCCAACCTTTTATTTCCGCTTGTATATTCTCTAAAGCATTTCCTTGGCTTACAGATGATAATGCAAATTTTATTTTGATTTTTTCGGCCTCATTGGTTTTAAAATCAAAATACACACGAACCTTTTTCCCTACTATTTCTGGGAAGTTTTTTGTTTGGTCAAATTTTCTCCAGAACCCACGGTACGGCTGCTTACCATCATAATTTTCCTGACCGTAATTGACAAATGGTTTTGAAAATGACATAGCAAAATATACGGTTCGGGTTCGTGCCCAGCCATTCGTTTGACGGTAGCCAGTAATCAAAGTATCGTTCACCACTCTCACATAAGTCCAAACATTTTTTTCATCATAATTGTAAATGCCAGCCATTAAATCCAGAATGATATGACTTTCATCCGATTTCGGAAAGGTGTATTGATGCATTCCAACTCTAGTGGTTGCCGTCATTTCGGCAATGATATTGTCATCATCAAGTTTGACTTTGTAATAACCTGCTTCTGCGATTTCGTTGGAATGAGAGAATGCCGAACGATACCCGTCTTTTGGGTTTGATGCCTTTCCCGGATTTAATTGCAACTTACCTTGTGTTGGCATTACCAAGAAATCACCAAGATCGGAATGTCCCGTCCCATTAAGATGGGTGTGACTGAAACCTACAATTGTTTTGTCTTCGTATTTGTATCCCGCACAATATTTATATACTTCACCATTGTATTTCCCGTTCAATTCATACGAAATTGTATCTGTTTCCGGGCTTAATTGTACAGCTCCAAACGGAACTGTGGCGCCGGGATACGTATGACCCATTTTTTCGGTACCGATTATGGGTTTTACATATTTAACTAAATTTTCCTGTGCATTACTAAAACTAAAATGCAGTAAGAGAATAACAGAGAATGCGTATTTCATTTTTTTAATATTAAATCAGTTTTTTAAATAATTGCCTAAATTTTATGGTTTGGCGACTGGAATGGCTGCTTAAATATCTTTCTTGTCAATCCATTTCCCCACTGTTGGCGCGACATAACTTTCCATTTTGTCCAGAAGATCATCGATAGTATCGCTTACCAAAAGCATTTGTCGATTTACTTCTTTCAAAAGGCCTTTGTCCGTCATTGTTTGTATAAAAACAATCAAAGCGTCAAAATAACCATCTACGTTTAAAATGGCAATCGGTTTTTTATGCAATCCAAGTTGTCCCCAAGTCAACATTTCGAAAAGTTCGTCCAATGTTCCGAAACCACCTGGCAGAGCGATTACGCCGTCGCAAAGATCATTCATTTTGGTCTTTCTTTCGTGCATAGTGTCCACCAAAATCAATTCGGTTAACTGCTTGTGAGCAATTTCTTTTGATCTCAAAAAATTAGGCAACACGCCGATTACTTTTCCGCCGTTGTTCAAAACACCGTCGGCAACAGCTCCCATAAGTCCAACGTTGGCACCGCCATACACCAATTCAATGTTTCGTTTGGCTAATGTTTGTCCAAGCAAAGTTGCTTGAGTGGTATAGATTTCCTCGGTTCCTGAACTAGAACCACAGAATACTGTTATTCGTTTCATTTTTAGTACTTAGATTTTAAATTGACTGTTATAAACCGTTTACATCTTCCTGCTGTTTGCAAATATATTTCACTGCACTATTACTATTTGTCATAATTATAAATCCAAAGAGCGTTCTTAGAAAATTATAAACCAAGTAGGATAAACCATTGTAGTTTCTTAATAGTACTTTTTGTTGAAAAAACTCAATTCCCTGTTGACAAAGAACTGGTAAACCCTGAATAAAAATATAGCCCCCAATTAGAATAACAACTATTTGTAAAACAGTATAACTTGAAATATTCAAATCAATTTTTTCTTGCGTAAAACCTTGATCAAGCTTTAATTTTTCAACTACCCAGTTAGTTTTGAAAATAAAAATGCGGATTATAAAACAATAAATTAAAACTCCCAATAAAGTAAACAGCCAAGTCCAAATCAAACTTTCCCAATTTAAATCACCATCAAAATATGAAAGTGAACCGTAAAGTTGAGGGATTATGTAAAAACAATTGACTAAAAACCACAAACCAATTAACTTTATAATGATGCTCCAAAATGTCTTTATTTCCATATTTTCAAGTTTTTGATTTAATCCAAATCTATTTCTAAAATAATTTGAACTTAATTGTGTTTTTATGATAAACACGAGCGGGATGCTCGCGTTAGCAATAGGGTTGTTTGGTCTGACAAACGCTTAGTTTATCTTTTTTCAAATATAGGAAATTATAATTATAAGCTTACTAAGTGAGATTTTGGCTTGCTATGGCAGTTTTCACTCTCCGCCCAGTAAATAGGACCTCCGAAGAAAAAACAATGCCCTGATACGTGCTTCGGAACGCCTGATACGAGCTTCTGAATGCCTGTTGCATGCTTCGGAACGCCTTTTACACACTTCGGAATGATTGCTGTACCCTTCGGAACGACTGTCACATACTTCGGACTGCTTAGTATCCTCTTCGGACAAGTTGCTATATACTTCGGAAAGCAAAAACATAATGATACAATCAAAAACTACTATTATCTTGGTGTGAAAAGCGATTTGTTTGGTTTCAAAAACTTAATTTTGCCTCTCTTTAATACCTAAAAATAAAATCTATGTCTTTTCAACCTGTTTTTGATGAATTTTGGGAAAAAGTAAAAGAAAGCATCGCCAATAAAACCTATGCCAAACTGACTTTGGCCAAAACCATAGGCGATACTGATTTGAAAAATATTTATGTGCGTCCCGTTTTGAATGATGGAGTTTTTAGCCTTTCGGTTACGGCGCGATACAAAACGGAAGAAATTGAAAGTTTCCATTCGCTTGACGAGGCCTATCTTGTTCTGGCACCTTATATGAATAACCCATTCCTAACAGCGCTTTTGTTCACCACCGAAAATGACATCACTTTCAAACTGAACAAAAAACGTGTTGGAAGTATCATCGAACAAGCACCTACTTTTAAGAATGCTTCGGATGTTATTCTGGAAATGAAAGAACTAGGAATGTAGATTTCAGGTTGCAGGCCTCAGATTTCAGAATGAAGGCAACAGATCGCAGGTTGCAGATTATCATTTAATCGATTCAAAAAATCTGAAATCTGAAATCTAAATTCTGCAATCTAAAGTTCCCCGTCCCATTCGGCATAAAACTGTGCCAGAAATCCTTGCATATAGTGATGCCTTTGTTCGGCTATTTGTTTACCGGTTTCAGTATTCATTTTGTCTTTCAACAACAACAATTTTTCATAAAAGTGATTGATTGTCGGTGTTTGACTGTTTTTGTATTCTTCTTTGCTCATGTGCAAATTTGGTGCGATTTGAGGATCATACATGGTTCTATTCTTAAATCCTCCATAATTAAACGCTCGGGCGATTCCAATTGCCCCTATGGCGTCCAAACGGTCCGCATCCTGAACGATATCCAATTCAATGGATGTGAATGTTTTTTCGGTTTTTCCGCCTTTAAAAGAGATATTATCAATAATTTGGATAACATGTGAAATAATAGTTTCCGATACGTTTTCACTTTCCAAAAACTCACGAGCCACTTTTGGCCCCACAGTTTCATCACCAGCGTGAAATTTACTGTCGGCTATATCATGTAGCAAGGCACCGAGTTTAACAACGGTTTCGTCACAGTTTTCTCCTCTGGATATTAATAATGCATTCTTATACACCCTTTGAATATGAAACCAATCGTGACCTCCTTCGGCG
>NZ_DASTTN010000192.1:0-13551 GCF_035760125.1 Flavobacterium sp. | reverse complement strand
TATTGAGCCTTCCAGTAAAACAGAGGAAGCCAGCTTACCAAAAACAGAAGCTCCAAAACGAAAAACCGAATTCATCAAAAGAGATGATCCTCGATTCAAGAAAAGAGGAGATTATTAAATATTAGAATACAAAAATGTCAGAAAAAAATCTTCTGACATTTTTGTATTCTGATATTTTCATTATTCATTAATGACTAAATCTGTTTGAAAACAAATTTATCTCATCCAATTATTTTAATGTAAAAATAGACTCATCAATCAATTCTTCTTTGTCATAAATATTAACATAATATGTTCCTTTGACTAAATCATTTCCAAGCAAATTTTGAGAAATTTTTATCATTTTGTTTTCATATTTCACTTTCGCAGCCAAACTGTATGTTAATGACTTATACTGATGCGTTCCATCGTTAACATCTCCTAAAACAACATTTTCACTATTCACCACTTGAATATAATAAACTTTTTCTGTTGGTTTAGCCATTTCATTTTTAGCAATTAAAAAAGTAATATTAATTCCATCTACCCTTTTTGCTTTATCTGTGATAACTTGTTCACCTGAATTTTTTAATTTAAAAGTTGTTATTGTAGTACCTGAAATAACCAATTTAGAAAATTTATCAACTGTGTTTTGTAAATCTCGTTTTAAACCTTCATTACTTTTTTGAGATTGTTTCAAAACTACTTTTGCACTATCCCGTTGTCCCGTTATTAATACATTTTGCTTTTTCAGTTTCTCATTTTCAACTATCACCATTCCAACTTTATCTTGTAATAACTTTATCTGACTCTTATACATATCCAAAGAAATTTGAGCATCTTGAGACGTAAGCAAATCAGACATTAGCTTGATTACCTTATCTCTTTCTTGAATTAATTCTAAAGAAAGTGTCTTGTTTTCGATAATTATTCCATCATAAGTCTTTTTTAAATCTTTAAGCTCTTGCAATATCATTTTTTTTTCACGCCCATTTGGCTTTAAAACTGGCTCAATTGATTTTGAAACTGGTTCTGATTCATTACTCATACCGCTAGAATAATAAAAAAATCCAGATGAAAGAATAGCTAAAACACAAAACGATATCATGATAACTTTTAGAGTCGAGGATTTTGATTGATTTTTCAAATTTGTTCTTTTTTTTAAAGGATTATTCTATTCAAAAATTTTATTTTCTTCAACACAAAAATAATCATTCTTAACATTATTAATGAAAAAATGTCACGAAACAAATATTTCATGTCATAAAAAACAATCAATAAAGAAATATTCCTGAATAATCCATAAAATCTCCATTTACTTCGGAAAAAAGTCCTCTTTTAGTTTTGATTCTGTTCAAACCGAAGAATCTCGCATCAAGCTGGTCCATCGAAAGAGACGGCCCGAGATTTAAGAAAATAATAAATTATTATAAACTAAAAAAGCCCTAAACTTTCGTTTAAGGCTTCTAATATAAATAATATGTATTTTATTTTCTACTTCTAATTTCTCTTGCCAAAAGTGTATTTTTCAACAACATCGCAATAGTCATTGGTCCTACTCCTCCCGGAACCGGAGTTATGAAAGATGATTTCTTGCTTACCCCATCAAAATCAACGTCACCGGTAATTACATACCCTTTTGGATGAGAAGCATCTTCCACTCTCGTAATACCAACATCGATTACTACAACTCCATCTTTCACCATATCGGCTTTTAAATAATTTGGAACTCCAAGAGCTGTGATGATGATATCGGCGTTTTTAGTATACTCTTCAATATTTTTAGTTCTACTGTGAGTAAGTGTCACTGTAGAATCCCCAGGATAACCTTTGCGACTCATCAAGATACTCATAGGTCTCCCCACAATGTGGCTACGACCAATAACTACGGTGTGTTTACCTGCAGTTTCTACTTTATATCGCTCTAACAATTCCATTATTCCAAATGGCGTTGCAGGCAAAAATGTTTCCATATCCAAAGCCATTTTTCCAAAATTAGCAGGATGAAAACCATCCACATCTTTTTCAGGATCAATAGCCATAAGAATTTTTTGCTCGTCGATGTGTTTTGGTAACGGTAATTGAACAATATAACCATCCAAATTATCATCTTCGTTTAATTCCTTGATTTTTGCCAATAAATCCGATTCTGTAATCGTTTCTGGCAAAGCTACTAAGGTGGAGTCAAAACCGATTTGTTGACAAGATTTCACTTTGCTTCCTACGTAAGTCAAACTAGCTCCATTGTTACCAACAATAACAGCAGCTAAATGAGGCACTTTCTGCCCATCCGCTTTCATTTTTTGCACTACGGCAGCAATCTCGTTTTTAATATCTTCTGATGTTTTTTTTCCGTCTAGTATTTGCATTTTTAAAAAGTTAAATGTTTGAGGTTTAAAGTTTCAAGTTTAAAAGGCGAAACTCAAATTATATAATTATTCTCTTCTAGTTTAAAAAATTTAAGGTCTAAAATTTCAATCTATTTGAAACTTTAAACCTTAAACATTCTTATTTTATCTCGGCATTCCGCCTGGCATTCCTTTCATTCCGCCCATCATTTTCATCAGGTTTTTTCCGCCTGGGCCTTGCATCATCTTCATCATTTTGCTCATTTGCTCAAACTGTTTCATCAATTGATTCACTTGCTCAACTTTTGTCCCAGAACCTTTGGCAATTCTAGCTTTTCTTTTTACATCAATTATTGCAGGCTTACTTCTTTCAACTGGAGTCATTGAATGTATAATTGCTTCAATGTGTTTGAAAGCATCATCTTCAATTTCAATATCTTTCATTGCTTTTGAAGCACCTGGTATCATTCCAACCAAGTCTTTCATATTACCCATTTTCTTAACTTGCTGAATTTGAGATAAGAAATCATCAAAACCAAATTCGTTTTTAGCAATTTTCTTTTGGATTTTTCTCGCTTCGTCTTCGTCATATTGCTCTTGCGCTCTTTCCACCAACGACACAACATCCCCCATACCAAGGATACGTTCTGCCATACGATTTGGATAGAAAACATCAATCGCATCCATTTTTTCACCAGTACCAACAAACTTAATAGGCTTGTTCACTACCGATTTAATAGAAATCGCAGCTCCACCACGAGTATCACCGTCCAATTTGGTTAAAATAACCCCATCAAAATTCAAGATATCGTTGAAAGCTTTTGCTGTATTCACGGCATCCTGACCTGTCATGGCATCCACAACAAATAAAGTTTCTTGTGGTTGGATGGCTTTATGTACTTTAGCAATTTCATCCATCATTTCTTTATCGACAGCCAAACGACCAGCAGTATCGACAATCACCACATTGAATCCATTTGCTTTTGCATGCTTAATTGCATTTTGAGCAATTTCAACAGGATTTTTATTTTCTGGTTCAGAATAAACTTCTACTCCAATCGAATCTCCTACAACATACAATTGCTGAATTGCCGCCGGACGATAAATATCACAGGCAACCAAAAGTGGTTTTTTATTCTTTTTTGTTTGAAGAAAATTAGCCAATTTACCAGAAAAAGTTGTTTTTCCAGATCCTTGCAATCCTGACATCAATATTATGGAAGGATTTCCAGAAAGATTAATTCCCGCAACATCTCCACCCATCAATTCAGTAAGCTCATCTTTGACTAACTTTACCAATAATTGTCCAGGTTGCAATGTCGTTAATACATCTTGACCTATTGCTTTCTCTTTTACTTTGGTTGTAAAATCTTTGGCAATTTTAAAATTGACATCGGCATCAAGTAAAGCACGACGCACTTCTTTCAAAGTTTCGGCAACGTTTACTTCAGTGATTTTTCCGTGTCCTTTTAATATATGAAAGGCTTTGTCTAGTTTATCGCTTAAATTATCGAACATAATTGTATTTCTCTTTAATTAAGGCGCAAATTTAATGATTTGATATTGAAGTTTAAATAGTATTAGAAATAAAAAAGCATTTGTTTTAAAATAAAATTAAAAACGGTAGTCTGATTATTATTTTGGAGCAGAAAGATTTGGTGTTTTTGGCAATATCGTCCCGTTTTCCGTTGCAATCTCCCGAAAAAAACGGGAGGATTTCCTCTTCAACCGGGGCTAAAAGTAAGTATTTTGCTTTTTTGGCCATTAACACACAAAAAAAGAGGCTGCATAAAAATATAGACAGCCTCTCCTTAAATTTTATTTATAAAAATTACATTCGCTCTGGAACATTTATCCCTAATAAACTAAAGGAATCAGCAATAACATCTGCCACTTTTTTGGACAATTGCACTCTGAATATTTTTTTGTTCAAATCAGTTTCTCCAAGTATAGAAACGGCTTGGTAAAAAGAATTGTACTCACGAACCAAGTCATATGTATAATTAGCAATCAAAGCAGGGCTATGATTGTGAGCTGCATTCTGAATCACTTCCGGAAACAATTCAAGTTGTTTTACCAATTCTTTTTCTTTTTCATGAAGTTCCTCAATTCCTGCATTGGCTACAAAATCAAAATCGGCTTTGCGAATAATTGATTGAATTCTTGCGTAAGTATATTGAATGAAAGGCCCTGTATTTCCAGCAAAATCAACAGATTCCTCTGGATTAAACAGAATTCGTTTTTTTGGATCTACTTTCAAAATATAATATTTAAGCGCTCCAAGACCAATCGTATTGTATAACTTTGATTTTTCTTCTGCAGAATAACCTTCTAGTTTTCCTAAATCCTCAGCGATTTTTTGAGCCGTATCAGTCATTTCATTCATTAGATCATCGGCATCAACAACAGTTCCCTCACGGCTTTTCATTTTTCCAGAAGGTAAATCTACCATTCCGTATGATAAATGAAAAAGATTGGAAGCCCAGTCAAATCCTAATTTTTTCAGAATCAAGAATAATACTTTAAAGTGATAATCCTGCTCATTCCCAACGGTGTAAACCATTCCACCAACATCTGGCATATCTTTCACACGTTGAATTGCAGTCCCAATATCTTGAGTCATATAAACTGCAGTTCCGTCAGAACGCAACACAATTTTACGATCCAATCCTTCATCGGTCAAATCGATCCAAACAGAACCGTCAGGGTCTTTTTCGAAAATCCCTTTGTCCAATCCTACTTGAACCACATCTTTTCCTAATAAATAGGTATTGCTTTCATAATAAAAGCTATCAAAATTTACTCCTAGATTTTTATAAGTAGTAGCAAAACCATCATAGACCCATTGGTTCATGGTTTTCCAAAGTGCAATTACTTCCGGTTTTCCATTCTCCCAATCCAAAAGCATTTGTTGTGCTTCAAGAATAATTGGAGCTGTTTTTTTGGCTTCTTCTTCTGTTTTTCCGGCTTCCATCAATTCGGTGATTTCTGCTTTGTAGGCTTTATCAAAAGCCACATAATAGTTACCAACCAATTTATCGCCTTTCAATCCAGTAGATTCTGGATTTTCTCCATTTCCAAATTTTTGCCAAGCTAACATTGACTTACAAATATGGATTCCTCTATCGTTGATGATTTGTGTTTTGTATACTTTTTTTCCGGAAGCCTTAATAATTTCGGCTACAGAATATCCTAATAAATTATTACGAACGTGTCCTAAGTGCAAAGGTTTGTTGGTGTTTGGTGAAGAATACTCTACCATCACTGCCTTGTCATTTCCCGAAGGCGTTACAAATCCGAATTTTTCAACACTTTTAATTTCGTTGAAAAAATTCAGATAATATTGATCTGCAATCACAATATTCAAAAATCCGGAAACCACATTAAAACGCGCTACTTCCGAAACATTTTCCACCAGATAATTTCCAATTTTATTTCCCAATTCAACAGGATTACTTTTCACCACCTTAAGCAATGGAAAAATAACCATAGTAATATCGCCTTCAAACTCTTTTCTGGTCGCTTGAAACTCTATTTTATCAATGGCTACATCAAACAAAGTTTGAATGGCTTTCTCTATAGATGGGGTAAGAATATTGGATAATGACATGTATACTTGATTTTTTTAAGTGTGCAAATATAAGGCTTATTCGCCAAATATAGAAAGTGAAAATTAACATTCTATTTGGGAGTCTTTATAAAAAAGAAGTGTCATAAAATATAGGATCCATTCAATAGGAATATTGACACTCTACATGCTCTAATTAATATGGAACACTTCCCTTAAAAACTAAAAAGGACGTTTTAAAACACCTAAAACAAAAAAATATATCAAAAAAAATTCGAATACAAACTACTAAAAATCAAAGTTTCCCAATATTCTTTCTAAAAATCATTCAATTTTTTTCTGAAATCGTGTTACAAAAAGAAGACAAAACAGTCTTACTTGCAATCATCAATCAAAATAATCAATCAAAAAACAAATTATGAAATTTAAATTATTCACACTTTTCCTATTGAGTTTTATAGGAATTGCACAAGCCGAAAACCCCGGTGTTATTTCGGGAAAAGTAACAAACAAAGCAACAAACCAGCCTGTACAATATGCTTCAATAGTAATAAAAGATGCCGGAAAAGTAGTAACAGGAATTGTTGCTGACGAAAATGGAAACTTTCTAATAAAAAATTTAGAATTAAAAAAATACAACTTAGAAGTAGAATTCATTGGATACAAAAAATACGCCACTTCTTTTGAATTGAGTTCGGCCAAAAAAAATTCCACTATTGAAGTCCTTTTGGAAGAAGAAGCTACAGAACTACAATCAGTTGATATTGTCAAAGAACATTCCTTAATCGAACAAAAAACAGATCGAAAAATCATCAACGTTGGGAAAGATTTACTAAGCGCAGGAGCAACTGCTGCCGAAATCATGAATAATATTCCTTCGGTGAGTGTCGATCCGCAAACCAATGCAGTGAGTCTTAGAGGAAATTCTAATGTTAGGGTATTTGTAGATGGTAAGCCGACAACTGTTGACGCGGCTCAGCTATTACAACAAATTCCTTCTACTTCAATCAAACAAATTGAATTAATCACCAACCCATCGGCCAAATACAATCCCGAAGGAATGAGTGGAATTATCAATATCGTATTGAACAAAAATGCTAAAATAGGTTTTAACGGAAGTATAAACAGTGGAGTAACCTTTGGTGAGACACCAAAAACAAACTCTTCTTTTGACATGAATTACCGTAATGGAAAAGTGAATATGTATGCCAATTATGGTTTAACCACCGGTAAACATCACAATCATGGACAAGTAGAAACGTTTGATGACAATGGAGCTATTGAGAATACTCAAAAATTTGATTTTTCAAACGAGAACACAGCACACTTAGCCAAAGTAGGGCTTGACTTTTATTTGAATGACTACAATACCATTTCTGTCTATACAACTCAAAACATCAGTGATGAAAATGGAAAATCTCAAGTAAATGTAGATTTTTCAGCCACTACTGAACCAAGTATCAATCAATTATTGGACACTAAAAACGACAATTACACGCAAACCTATAATTTAGATTACAAGAAAAAATTCAAAAAAGAAGGACATACTCTTGAATTTGAAGGCAATTATAGCAACAACGACAATACAGAAAATAGCGTATTCAACACTCCTAAAACGAATGATATCACCAACAAAGGAGAAAATGTTTTACTAAATTTAGATTACACGAATCCTTTGACGGAAACCATCAAACTAGAAGCAGGATTAGAAACCCGAATTGAAAACACCAAAAACAACTTCCTTTTGGATGGTGCTTATAATTCAAATTTCAATTACGAAAGAAATATTTACTCTGCCTATACCACTATCTCAAAACAGTGGAAAAAATGGAATGCACAAGTTGGAGCTCGTTTTGAAAAATACAACGCCGATGCTTTATTCAAAAAAGTAAATGAAGCCGATGGTACTTTTAATGATAATTTATTCACGGTGTATCCATCCGGTTTTTTAAATTATGCACCAAATGACAATGATTCCTTTAATCTTAGTGTTTCAAAACGTGTCGACAGACCGAGTATCGACCAAGTAAATCCAATACGTGAATGGAGTACTCCTTTGATAGACTCAGAAGGTAATCCAGAATTGTCTCCTCAATTCACCAACTCGGTTGAATTAAATTATACCCGAAAAACCAAAATAGGTTCTATAACATCAGGAGTGTTTTACCGTCAAATCAATGACGAGATTTCAAGAACCATTTATGAGAATCCAAACGATTCTGAAAGACAAATTTTATCTTATGCTAATGTCGGAGATAACAACGCTTTTGGAGTAGAACTTTCTGGAAATCTAGATTTTACAAAATGGTATACTGCAAACATTAGTTTTGATGTATATAACAAAAAAACAAAAGGTTACGTTGAAATGGATTATATAGAAGTAGATGTTACTACTTTTAACTCTCGTATAAGCAACACATTCAAAGCCAATAAAAATTTGCGCTTTCAATTGACAGGAATGTACCGTGGTGAAGATTTAGGATTGCAATTCCTAAGAAAACCGATGTGGAGAGTTGATTTAGGTTCGAGTCTAACGGTACTTAAAGGTAGCGGAACAATAACTGCCAGAGTAACTGACTTATTTGACAGCATGCATTTTGCTTTTGATGCCACAAAACCAAAAGTACAAACAGGTGAATTCCATTGGGAAAGTCAAACTGCTTATGTAGGATTCAATTATCGTTTTGGAACTGGAAAAAACAAAGCGATTCAAAGAAAAGAAAGAGATAAAAATGAAACCCAAGGAAGCGGCGGGTTTTAAAGATTAGTTTTAATAATTAGGTTGCAAAAAGAAGAAACCCCAGAGAATGCCAACTCTGGGGTTTCTTATGTTTAGTTAAATTTAATTTACAAACTCTGTTTCAATGCTTTTATCTCATCACCATTTGCTGTTTCGCTTGAATCCGTAATTGCAGAGGAGTGATAAAAAAGGGCGTTAGTTTTTCTCTTTAACATCTTACTATTTGAGGAACGAAATCCACCTCCTGGCATTATTATAATTCTGTTTTTTGCTTTTTCTACTAATGCTGACAATACCTCAATTCCTTCCAATACATTTGATCCTTGTCCCGAAGTCAATATGGTTTTGAAACCGCAATTAATAACTATTTCTAACGAATCATAAACAGCTGCAACCACATCAAAAGCTCGATGAAAGGTACAGGGAATTGGACTTGCCAAGGCTACTAATTCCTTATTCTGTTCAACATTTACAGTTCCATCGTTGTTTAAAATTCCAAATACAAACCCATCGACTCCCATATTTTTGAATTGCTCAATTTCATTCTTCATTTTACTGAATTCTTGATCTGTATATACAAAATTCCCTCCTCGTGGGCGAATCATTACATGCATCATTATACTCAATTCACTTCGAACTTTACTTGCAATTTCAAAATCAGGAGTAGTACCACCTTCTTTCATGTTGGCACACAATTCTATTCTATCAGCACCATTTTGTTGGGCAATTATTGCAGATTGCAGATTAAAATACACTATTTCAAGTAAGCTATTTTCCATTAAAAAAAGGTTAAAAAAAAACTTGAAGGTTGTACTTCAAGTTTTTTAAAATTATAATTATCAAAGTTACATTACCATTTTATAATAGCACTTGCCCAAGTAAATCCACTTCCAAAAGCGGCTAAAACCACAGTGTCCCCTGATTTTATTTTTCCCTGTTCCCAAGCTTCAGTCAAGGCAATTGGAATAGAGGCTGCAGTTGTGTTTCCATATTTTTGGATATTATTATGCACTTGATCATCACTCAGTCCGAATTTCTTTTGAATAAACTGTGAAATTCTCAAATTGGCTTGATGCGGAATCAACATATCAATATCCGAAACCTGTAAATTATTGGCTTCCAAACCTTCGTTGATTACTTCGGCAAAACGAACTACCGCATTTTTAAATACA
The DNA here is from genome assembly GCF_035760125.1 of Flavobacterium sp. GTDB lineage: Bacteria > Bacteroidota > Bacteroidia > Flavobacteriales > Flavobacteriaceae > Flavobacterium. The sequence goes on along the minus strand of NZ_DASTTN010000192.1, from coordinate 3,744 downwards.
AATTGTCCATTCATATAAGGGAAATAACTTTCATCATTTGGGTCATTGTCAGCTATAATATCAGTTACCCAACGCGCGCCCATTCCTGGTGCCGTAAGAGCCAATTCTTCAGCATGAATTCCTTCAGAATGTAAATGTGTCGATAGAATTCCTTTCGTCACGTCTTCTTCTCTGCTTAAAACTGCGGCTCCTGCCCCATCTCCAAAAATTACAGAAACTCCTCTCCCTCGTGTTGTCATATCCAATCCCGTAGAATGAACCTCCGAACCTATCACAAGAATATTTTTATACATCCCTGTTTTGATATATTGATCGGCTACAGAAATAGCGTAAACAAATCCAGAACATTGATTACGTACGTCTAACGCTCCAACCGTTCTCAAACCTAAATCACGTTGCACCAAAACCCCTGGCCCTGGAAAATAATAATCAGGACTTAATGTTGCAAAAACAACAAAATCAATATCTTCTGCAGCAACACCCGAACGCTCCATAGCTATTTTGGCGGCTTTTACCCCCATTGAAGTCGTGGTATCTTCCCCACGAATGATGTGCCTTCTTTCCTGAATTCCTGTTCTTTCTTGAATCCATTCATCATTTGTGTCAATGATTTTAGACAGATCATCATTAGTCACTACATTTTCTGGGACATAATATCCCAATCCCGTTATTTTTGAATGGTACATATTTTATTATTTTATTAAAATCAAGGTTGCAAATTTAAATATCTTTTAAAAAACAAGAACACAATATAGTGTTTTTTTAGACATCTGTAGTTTTGCCTTACTATTTTAAATCCAATAGTAATTTTAGATCTTACTATTAGATAATTTTCAAGGTAACTTCTTGATTGTATTCTAGTGCAGTTTCATGTTCAAAGAAAATGGCTTTCCTATCAAAAGCAGCTTTTATCAAATAGCGGCTACCTTTAAAAAAAGATTGTTTTACTACTGCTTGCATAGATCCGTGTGCGTCTACTTTTAACTGATGGGGATACAATAAAACAATTTCATCTTCTCCATCTATTGGCATTAATTGAGACAATTTTAGTTCGTTGACTTCACCAAAAAGAGAGGCTACATATTTATTCAATGGATAATTATAGACATCTGCAGATGGGCCTTTTTCCATGATCCTTCCCTGATGTAAAACTATCGTTTCGTCAGAGAAAGAAAGAGCATCAACGCTGTCGTGGGTCGCTATAAAACAAGTGATTCCTTTTTTCTTCAGATAAGCGAACAGATTTCGGCGCAATGCATTTTTTCTAAAATTATCAATATGGCTAAAAGGTTCATCCAGTAACAATACTTCTGGTTCCAATGCTAAAACTCTGGCCAATGCCACACGTTGCTGTTGCCCTCCACTCAATAATTTGGCTTTTACATTGGCAAATTCGGTCATTTCAACCATTTCCAGTAATTCTTGAATGCGTAGTTTTTTTAAGGGTAAAAAACCATTGGATAGAAACTTGCCTACATTTTCAGCAACCGTTTCATAGGGCATCAAATCAAAATCCTGAGCCAAATATTTCATAAATGGCATCCCTGGAATCAAATTATATTTAGGTCCTCGAATCTCCGTTTCATTATAAAAAATGTGCCCTTCATTTAGGTCATACATACCATAAATAAGTTTTAAAAGGGTACTTTTTCCACAACCACTTTCTCCAAGAATAGCAATATTCTGTCCTTTAGCGACTGTGAAATCCACATTCTGAATAATGATTTTTTCGGTGTATCCGAATGAAATATTTTGAACTTGAAGCATTCTATAACATTAAAATTTGAGAGAACAAATATAGTTTCTTTAGCAAAAAGAATGTGTTCATAATTCATTTATATCCAAAAAAAAACTGCTTCATAATAAAGCAGTTTTTTTTCAACATTCAAGATGCCACTATTGTTTCTTTTTGGCGTCTTCTATCATTTTTTCATTTGCAGTAATGGCAAATTCCACACGACGGTTTTGGCTTTGGCCTTCTTTCGTATCATTTGATGCAATTGGATCTGCAATTCCATGACCAGAAGTTTTAAAACGGCTAGCCACCAATCCTTTTGAAACTAAATACATTTTTACCGATTCGGCTCTTTTTTGAGAAAGTGTCAAATTATACTCTGGTTTCCCAGTATTGTCCGTATAACCAAAAATTTCAATATTAGTATCTGCATAAGAATTAAACACAGGCACTAATTTGTCAAGGTTAGCTTTGGCTTGAGCGGTCAAAGAAGATTTATTCACATCAAAACGAACTGCATTTTCATTCAAAACCAGGCGAATTCCTTCCCCAACTCTTTCAACATCAGCTCCTGGCAAGGCTTGATCTATTTCTCTAGCTTGCTTATCCATACTATTACCAATCAAAGCTCCAGTACCACCTCCTACAGCAGCACCAATAAGTGCTCCTCCTGCAGTTCCAAGCTTAGTTTGGTTTCCGATAATTGCGCCAAGAACTCCTCCTGCAACAGCACCAATTCCAGCTCCTTTTTGAGTATTATTGGCATTTTTAGTTGCTTCACAACCTGTAAAAAGAAAACTCAATACCAATAAACTACTTAACCCTAAAATCGTTATTTTTTTCATCTTATTTTTTATATTATAAATTAGTTAACTTTTTGAAATTGGTAAACAACATCCGTAGGTTTGTTACCTACATTTATTTTGTCAATCAATTCAAATGATGTTTCTGTTTGGTTCCTAACTCCAAGAACGAAACCGGTTTTCACTTTTTTAGACTTCAATCCTTCGTCTAATATTTTAAGAACAAATTGTCCCTCCTTATTTATATACCAAGTGATATCAGATGTAAAAGCAGTACAATTAGGACTGTTCAAAGTCATATTCCCTTTATTATTGTTCGAAATAAACTTCCATGTACTTCCCACAAAACATTTTGAATCCGCAAGATTAAAAGAGTTTACTTTAATATAATCAGAACCTGGATAACTAACATTCGTAATCTGCCAATTTCCTTTGATACCTACCTGAGAAGTCTTATCTAATTTTGTCATAGGAGCATTAGAAACTGGCTCCGGCGTTGCAGGGGCAGTTGTCGCAGATTTACATGCAAAAACCAAAATGGCCATAGTGCATATTAAAAGAATTTTCCTCATTTTTTTTCAATTTTAAAATTAATGTAAGTACAAAGATACATATCAAATTCATTAAAATTTATTTTTTTATTTATATAATTTACTTACGCTTAATTGATTTTGAAGAAAAAACATTGAGCTTTTTTGGTTAGCAATGGTCCCGCTATCCGTTGCAATCTTTTGTGCCGAACCCCGGCAAAAAAGGATTTTCACTCCTATCGGGGCTAAAGGGAAACATTTTGCTTTTTTGCCATTATCTGGAAAGAAAAAAAAGCACTAATCGAACTCAGCTTATTTATAAATAAATTAGCTTGTTCAATAATCCTGCAAGGTTTTTTTTCAACGTTGTATGTATAGACTTGTCGGATTTGCTTTTGGTAGTGAGGTTGCTTCATAGCTCGCAAAGACTTTGATTGTGGAATTCTATTGTTTGCTCTACGTGTGTAACGAAGTCTAGAGACTTCGGAGAGCGGGTTATTTTTTTGCCATATCATTTATCCCAAATAACTCCATATATGGCCCAACTCCGCAAATTCTCAAGACTTTGCATTTTTTTTTAAGTTTTTGAAAGCTGTGAACATGATAAAAGTCACCCGACTTTTCCCGTAAATATTTTTAGAATTACATGCGATTCAAGAGTTACAAAGAAACTACA
>NZ_DASTTN010000191.1:0-2731 GCF_035760125.1 Flavobacterium sp. | reverse complement strand
GTTACATTATTTAATGACACGCAACCAATCGATTTGTTGACCGTTTCGGCTCAACTTCGAAAAACGGCTAAACTAGATCTTGCTGGAGGTGATTTTTATTTAATTCAGCTTACGCAAAAGATTTCATCTTCGGCACATATTGAATTTCACTCGAGAATTATCCTTCAAAAATTTATTCAACGCAGTTTAATCCGAATTTCATCTGAAATTATTGAAGATTCCTATGATGAAACTACAGATGTATTTGATTTGTTGGACAAAGCCGAATCTAAACTCTATGAAGTAACACAAGGAAATATCAAACGTAGTTCTGAAACAGCTCAGAGTTTAGTACTGCAAGCAAAAAAACGTATTGAAGAAATTGCAGGTCAGGAAGGACTTTCTGGTGTTGCCACAGGTTTTGATAAACTGGATAAATTAACTTCAGGTTGGCAGCCAAGTGATTTAATTATCATTGCGGCGAGACCTGCGATGGGAAAAACGGCCTTTATCTTGTCTATGGCCAGAAATATTGCAATCGATTTTGGACATCCTGTTGCTTTATTCTCCTTGGAGATGGCATCCGTACAGTTGATTACCAGGTTGATTTCTTCCGAAACAGGATTGTCTTCAGAGAAGTTACGTACAGGAAAATTAGAAAAACACGAGTGGGAGCAGCTTAGTACCAAAGTTAAGAACTTAGAAAAAGCACCACTTTTTATTGATGATACTCCGTCTTTATCCATTTTTGATTTACGTGCAAAAGCAAGACGTTTGGTGTCACAACATGGTATAAAAATCATTATTATTGATTATTTGCAGTTAATGACTGCCGGTGGAAATGGTAAAGGTGGAGGAAACAGAGAGCAGGAAATTTCTACAATCTCCCGAAATTTAAAGGCATTGGCAAAGGAGTTGAATGTTCCTGTAATTGCACTGTCACAATTGTCGCGTGCTGTTGAAACGCGTGGTTCTAGTAAGAGACCTTTGCTTTCGGATCTTCGTGAATCGGGTGCGATTGAGCAGGATGCGGATATCGTTTCGTTTTTATACCGTCCTGAATATTACAAAATCGATGAATGGGATGATGAAGAAGCATCTCCAACTGCAGGTCAAGCAGAGATCATGATTGCAAAACATAGAAATGGTGGAATCGAAAATGTTCGTTTGAAATTTATTGGACACTTGGGAAGATTCGACAATTTAGAAGATTACAGTGGAGGCTATGATGATTTGCCATCTAGTATGAATCATGATGAAAACTCATTTATAACCAAAAATCTTCCGTCGGCAAATGAAGCTTTCGGAAGTAATTTTAATAATGATAACGATGATGATGGAGACGTTCCTTTTTAAAATTTAAAAATAGTATTTCACAACAAAGGAGAATATTTTATGAAGATAGAATATTCTCCTTTTTTTTATTGGTTTAAGTTTTGTTATATAATTCTGGTTTACAGTAATTTGATTTTTTTTATTCTTTTCAAATAAGTTTTTTTATTATGTTTGTGCTGATAAAAAATATTAAATTTTATTAGGAAAAGAGCTAAATACAACTATATTTGTCGTTTAAAGTAGTGTAAAAGTCGATAAAATACATGTTTGTTTATTTAATACAGGATAAATGCTGTAAAATTTTATAAATACTATAAGGAAAAGTTAGTCACACTTACAATAAAAAGAATATGGGAAAGAAATTAGAATTTGATGATTTAGATATTTTCCTGAAAAACAAACAATTATCGGCAGTAATTCGAACGTTAGAATCGGATAGAAAGCGAATTGCACAGGACTTACATGATGATATCTGTTCAAAATTGAATGTGATTTCGTTGAATTGTCATCTTTTGAAGATTCCTAACTTACCTCCAAAGGATATTGAAGAAATTACCAAAAACATTATTGAATATACGTCAAAAGCTTTGAATAGCTCAAAAAAAATGACTTACAGTTTACTTCCCCCAGTATTGGATAAATTTGGTCTTCATGCGGGAATTGAAGAATTATGTGCTCAATTAATTGACGATGGAGCTATTGATATTCAATATGAGAATAATTTAAAATTTGATTTTAAAGAGAACGATAATCATATACATGTTTTTAGAATTTTACAGGAGTTATTTGCTAATTCGATAGAACATGGTAAAGCAACTTCAATCTCTGTTTTTTTTGATGAAATAGATGGAAAAAGAACATGTAAGTATTCAGATAACGGAATCGGTTTTGATTTAAATCAATTGGAAAATCATAAAGGTCTTGGAATGAAAAATGTTGCAAGTAGAGTAGCAATTTTAGACGGAAGTCTCTCGATTGAGTCGAAAATGAATAATGGAATTTCTGTGATTTTTAATTTCTAAACTATGAAGGAAGCTATAAAAATAATTTTGGTTGATGATGAGGTCCTATTCAGAAAAGGAATTTCTTTTTTGCTGTCGAGAGAAGAAAATATTGAAGTGATTTTTGAAGCTTCGGATGGTATTGAATTAATTGATTTTCTTAAGGGAGATAATCCTAAACCTGATATTGTTATTATGGATTTGAAAATGCCATTGCTCAATGGGATTGAAGCCACCAAAATTATCCATAGAGATTTTTCGAATATAAAAATCATTGCTTTGACGAGTTACGATTCAAAATCATTTATAGCCAACATGATTGATGTTGGAGCTGTTTCTTATTTGGTTAAAAATACTACTCCCCAGGAATTATTTGCAACCATAAATGAAGTGTCCACAAAAGGATTTTATTATTC
>NZ_DASTTN010000190.1:0-6715 GCF_035760125.1 Flavobacterium sp. | reverse complement strand
ATTGCAAAATAGGACAGCCCAATCCGCCGGCGCCAATGACCAAGACTTTGGCTTTTTTTAGTTTTTCTTGTCCTTCATCGCCTATTTCAGGCAACATCATTTGACGGTTGTATCTTAAATAATCTTGAACTACACTCATTTGATTAAATCTTAAAGTTTGAAAGTCATAAAGTCGAAGAAGGTGTTAATTAAGAATAGAATTCTCTTTAAGGTTTTCGGCTTTTGACCTTTTGCTAAATGTCCTATCCCAGTCTTTCCAAACCGGTTCGTATCCTTTATCGTTTATTATTTTGGCAATTTCTTGGGCAGAACGCTCATCGCTAATTTCAAATTGTTCCAAAGATTGTGGGTCAACGACGTAACCGCCAGGATTGGTTTTGGAACCCGCACTCATGCTCGTTACTCCAATCGGAATGATGTTATTTCTAAAATTTTCATTTTCTCGAGTGGATATTGATATTTCCAGATCTTCATTCCACAAGCGATACGCACAGATTAGTTGCGTTAAATCTTTATCGTCCATAATAAAGTTGGGCTCAATAATTCCTTCGGCGGGGCGTAATCTTGGAAAGGAAACCGAATATTTCGTCTGCCAATAGGCTTTTTGTAAATAATCCAAATGAAGGGCGTTGAAAAAACTGTCGGTACGCCAATCTTCCAGACCCAATAACACGCCCAACCCAATCTTGTGAATTCCTGCTTTCCCAATTCGGTCGGGCGTTTCTAAACGAAAATCAAAATTGGATTTTTTACCTTTGGTATGATACTTTTTGTACACCTCCTGGTGATAAGTTTCCTGATACACCAAAACGGAATAAACCCCAGCTTCGTGCAGCTTTTGGTATTCTTCAGTGGAAAGCGGTTGCACTTCTACGGAAATGGTTGAGAATTGCTCTTTTATTTGATCAATAGCATTTAGGCAATAATTGATATTTACGGTATAATTGGCTTCTCCCGTTACCAATAATACATGATCAAAACCTGCTATCTTCAATGCTTCGACTTCCAGTTTTATTTCTGAATCCGATAATGTTTTGCGTTTAATTTTGTTGTCCAGACTGAATCCGCAATAGGTGCAAATGTTTTGGCATTCATTGCTTAAATAAAGCGGGGCATACATCTGAATGGTTTTTCCAAAACGTTTTTTGGTCAATTCATGGCATTCTTGTGCCATTAGCTCCAAATAGGTCGTGGCTGCTGGTGAAATCAAAGCCATAAAATCATCCAGATTTCTTTTGCTTTTTGCTAATGCCTGTTCCACCTGTTTGGTGGTAGTTTGGTATATTTTGGTTTGAATGATATCCCAATCATAACCATCAAAAACCGATTTGAATGTTTTCATATTATTATGTTTTTACCGCAAGGTTCGCAAAGTTTTATATTTTAGAATAAATTTAAGTTCGCAAAGCTTTGCGAACTTTGCGTAAATCTTTGCGCTCTTTGCGGTTTTTTGCGATACTTACCCATTTAAAAATGCCGTCAAAGGACTTGAAGCAGAGGCTTGTTTGTATTGCTGTCCCAGTTTTGCCTCAAATGCTTTTCGTCCAGCAATTACTGCTTCCTTAAAAGCTTCAGCCATTAATTTTGGATTTCCGGCTACGGCAATCGCCGTATTGACCAGTACAGCATCGGCTCCCATTTCCATTGCTTTAGCGGCATCGGATGGTGCGCCAATTCCGGCATCAATAATAACTGGAACTAAACTTTGTTCAATGATTATTTCCAGAAAATCAATGGTTTTTAATCCTTTATTGCTCCCAATTGGGGAACCCAAGGGCATTACGGCAGCCGTTCCCACATTTTCCAAATGTTTGCACAAAACCGGATCGGCGTGGATGTAGGGCAAAACGATGAATCCCAATTTTGCTAGTTCTTCAGTCGCTTTAAGGGTTTCTATAGGGTCGGGCATCAAATATTTTGGATCTGGATGAATCTCAAGTTTCAGCCAATTAGTCTCTAATGCCTCTCTAGCTAGTTGTGCAGCAAAAATGGCTTCTTTTGCATTTCGTGCTCCGGAAGTATTAGGCAATAAATTGATTCTGGGATGCTTTAAATGGTCCAAAATAGCATCAGTATCGGTTTCCAGATCAATCCTTTTTAAAGCCACAGTTACCAATTCGGTTTCAGAAGCTAGAATTGCTTCTTCCATTTCTATATTGGAACCAAATTTTCCAGTTCCTAAAAATAGTCGGGACTCTAGTGTTTTGTCTCCTATCTTAAACAATGACGTTGCCATATAATTTTTCGTTAAGTTGTGTGATGAGTTCTTGCTTGTTATCGCTTTTGGTAATGATACCCGAAACTGCGATCCCATGAATTCCTGTTTTTATTAGAGTGTTAACGTCTCCCAATGTAATGCCCCCAATGGCGTAAACGGGTATGTTAACTTGCGACTCTTTCATTTTGGCTATAATGGAAAGATAGCCGTCTAATCCCAATAATGGGCTGAGATTATCCTTGGTTTTTGTGTGTTGGAAAGGACCTAATCCGATATAATCACAGCCATTATTTACCTGACGGATTATGTCTTCAAAAGTGTTTGCTGTCGCCCCGATGATTTTTGTTTTGCCGAGAATGGCTCGCGCTTCTGCAACCTTCATATCCGAAAGACCAAGATGAACACCGTCTGCATTAATTTTTTCGGCTAGATGGACATCGTCGTTAATAATGAAATTGGCAAGATATTCATCGCACAGAAATTTTACGGCTTCAGCCAATGCCAATGCTTTTTTTGGCTTTTGATGTTTGAATCGCATTTGTATCCAATCGCATCCATTGTCCAGAGCTTGATGAATATTGAACAATTGTTCTTCAACACTTTCTCCTTGAGAGATATATTGTAGTTTATTATACATGATGGAATCCTAGTTTAGTTATGTTAGACAGTAAATAGTTTTCGGTATATCTTTTTGCATTTTCACAAGCCATTTTTAGGTTTTGTTCCAATGCAAGATTGGCTGTGATTGCCGAGGATAATACACAGCCAGAGCCATGTTTTTCGTAATATTTGTTTGTTTTGGGTAAAAGCTTATGAATTCCATTTTGAGTATAGAGATAATCAACGCCAATTTCATTGGTGTTATGTCCCCCCTTTAATAAAATCGAACAATATGCAGAAAAGAATTTTGCAATCTTTTGTGGGGCTTTTTCCTCAGGGTCAAAATATTTGATTTCTTCGTAATTGGGAGTAATCAACTCCATTTGTTTAAGAATCTTAATCAAAGTCACCTGACTTTCTAGAGACAAAAACTCGAATTCGGTTGATGATTTCAAAATGGGATCCCAAATAATTTTGATAGAAGGTGAATGCTTTTTTAGGCAAAAAACAATTTGACTCAAATAATCCAAAGAAGGGACAATGCCAATTTTGACTGTTTTGATAGTATAACTGTCAAAAAGGGCTGTTATGGATTCTATAACAAAATCAATATTTGTCCATTGGATTTTATGGAACACATTTTCGGTTTGTATAGTATTGCCTGTGTTGATCGCAAAACCATATACTTTATGTTGTTCAAAAGTTTTGACATCGGCCAATACTCCTGCACCACCCGAAGGATCAAATCCCGCTATTGTTAAAGCTATTGGACGATTTTCTGACATGATTTAAAGTTTTCGATGGGATTGTTTTGAGCCCAAATGGTTCCTAAAAGTGCTATGTTATCAAAGCCGTTTTCTAATGCCTGCTCTGCATTTTTTGATTCGATTCCCCCCAAACCGATGAGTTTTGTCGCATAATTAGTTCTGTTTTTAATGGCTTCGAATAAATCTGTTTTTGAAGAATAATTTTCTTTTGAAATACTCGGGAAAATTGGACTCAAAAAAGCATGCTCAAATGTATTGTTCAGCTCATTAAAATCTTCTACGTTATGAACAGAAGTCGATAAATGGAATCCCTTTGTTTTGTATGTTTCAAATGGGGATTTTCCGAATAGCAACACTGTTTTTTTTCTTTCGCTTTCGCTAAAGTGAATTCGATTTATGTTAAATGCTGAAGTCAAGTGATGATGGCTATGCAAAACCAATTGTGTCCTTAAATCCGATTTTATTTCCGATAAGAATGATCTCATTTCTGCTGCAGAAAAATCTGGTTTCCGGATATGAAGCAACTCCAATCCATTCTCAAAAAGAGAATGAATGGTGTCGATTTCATTGGCTATAGGAATTGGATTTGTGATTACAATCATTATCTTTTCTCTATTTTCTTAAATATAAATTTCTTTTCCTTGTTCAATAAACTCCTCTGACTTTTCTCTCATGCCTTTTTCGGCTTCAGCGACATCACGAATTTCCTGTGATATTTTCATTGAACAGAATTTAGGACCGCACATCGAACAGAAATGAGCCACTTTGGCACCGTCTGCAGGTAAGGTTTCGTCATGAAATTCTCTGGCTGTATCTGGATCAAGAGATAAATTGAACTGGTCTTCCCAACGGAATTCGAAACGGGCTTTACTTAGTGCATTGTCGCGGTATTGTGAGCCTGGGTGACCTTTGGCCAAGTCGGCGGCATGTGCGGCAATTTTATAGGTTATCACGCCGTCTTTTACGTCTTTTTTGTTGGGTAAGCCAAGGTGTTCTTTTGGTGTTACATAACACAGCATCGCGCATCCGTACCAGCCAATCATTGCAGCCCCAATAGCGGAAGTGATGTGGTCGTATCCCGGAGCAATATCTGTTGTTAATGGGCCTAGAGTGTAAAAAGGCGCTTCATCACAATGTTCTAATTGTTTGTCCATATTTTCCTTGATCATGTGCATTGGCACGTGTCCAGGGCCTTCTATAAAAACTTGTACATTGTGTTTCCATGCTACTTTGGTTAGTTCTCCAAGTGTTTCCAATTCGGCGAATTGTGCGGCATCATTGGCATCGGCAATTGAGCCAGGACGTAAACCATCTCCCAATGAGAAAGCTACGTCATATTGTTTCATAATTTCGCAAATTTCTTCGAAGTGGGTATAAAGAAAATTTTCTTTGTGGTGGAAGAGACACCATTTTGCCATAATCGAACCGCCACGAGACACAATTCCGGTCACACGGTTGGCTGTTAAGTGAATGTAGCGCAATAATACTCCAGCGTGAATGGTGAAATAGGAAACTCCTTGTTCCGCTTGCTCGATAAGGGTGTCACGGAATACTTCCCAGGTCAAGTCTTCGGCGATTCCATTTACTTTCTCCAATGCTTGGTATATAGGCACCGTCCCGATTGGCACTGGTGAGTTACGGATAATCCATTCTCTAGTTTCGTGTATGTTTTTACCTGTTGATAAATCCATAATGGTATCGGCTCCCCAACGACAGGCCCAAACGGCTTTTTCTACTTCCTCCTCGATGCTGGAAGTCACGGCACTGTTGCCGATGTTGGCGTTTATTTTTACCAAAAAGTTGCGTCCCACAATCATCGGCTCGCTTTCGGGATGGTTGATGTTGTTTGGGATAATGGCGCGACCTCTGGCTACTTCGCTTCTAACGAATTCAGGAGTGATTTTGCTTTTTGGGGTTTGGGCTCCAAAACTATGACCTTGGTGTTGGTATTGCATCGCTTTGGTTTGCTCGTTCAACTGTTCAATACGTTGGTTTTCTCGAATGGCGATGTATTCCATTTCGGGAGTGATGATGCCTTGTTTTGCGTAATACAATTGAGAAACATTTGCTCCTTTTTTGGCACGCATTGGTTTGTGTAAATATTCGAAACGCAGGTGGTTTAATTTTTCATCATTTAAGCGTGATTTACCATACTCGGAGGAGATTTCGGTTAGTTCTTCTACGTCATTGCGGTCTAGAATCCATTGTTCGCGAATGCGGGGCAATCCTTTTCGAATGTCGATTTCTATATTTGGGTCAGTGAAAGGGCCAGAGGTGTCGTATACGGTTATTGGAGGATTTTTTTCGATTCTTCCGTTAGACATTTTGGTGTCGGCCAATGAGATTTCTCGCATGGCTACTTTTATTGGGTGGATTTCTCCCTTGATATATACTTTTTTGGAGTTTGGAAAAGGGGTTCTTGAGATTTTTTCTTCGTTGTTCATAGCTTTCGCGTTTATGTAGTGAGTAGTTGTTTCTTTAATTGAAAATGAATAGTTCTTGGTTTCTGCGCTTGCGTGAGGGATAGGAGCTGGCTACCGAAGTAGCGCGGATAGCCCGACAGCAGTAGGGAAAGGGGGCGAATAAGCGCAATGGTTGATAGCCCTCTTTTCCTAATGGTGGCACGCCCAAACAGACACGATTATTTTACCCGCCTTGTGTGGCAGAAATGATGAGAATGTCGTCTGTTGGGTTGAGGAAATGGGAATTCCAATCGGATTTTGGAATAACAATATTGTTGATGGCTAGGGCAATTCCGTTTTGTTTTTCGGGAATTTCTATGTCAAGAAGCGCTTGTACAGTGAGACTGTCAAGGGGGAATTGTTTGGTTTGATTATTGATTTTTAGTTCCATTCCTTTTTGAATTTAGTATAAATTATACTTTAGGAATGGCTACAGGGGTACGCAATGGTACATGGAAGTCATCTTACTTTTTCCTACGCTAGTATGAACTAGATCAGGTTCGAGGGTAAAGTCTCAGCCTACAATTTTGTAGACACCCCTAAAGTGTGAAGCAAATGTAATTAAAAAAGTTTGAAAGTTTAAACCTTTAAAAGTTTAAAGTTGTTACAGGTGTAACTTGTATTTTGGAGGATAAAAGCGGTGATTGTGTGTTAATTTCTCTTCCAAC
>NZ_DASTTN010000189.1:0-7861 GCF_035760125.1 Flavobacterium sp. | reverse complement strand
TTATTGATTTTGTCTTCTTGTGGATCCAATAAAAAGTTTCATCAAAGCATGATTATCGATTAATTTGGTCTGATGAGTTTAATTATAGCGGTTTACCAGACGAAACAAAATGGGGTTTTGAAACTGTAGGTCATGGTTGGGGAAATAATGAAAATCAATATTATAAAGAAAAATCAATTAAAAATTCATTTGTAAAAAATCTTATTATTTGATTTTAAATCTTGCAATAGGAGGCAATTGGGGGGCAGATATTGATGATCGAATGTTTCCAAACGAAATGGAAATTGATTGCGTAAGAGTTTATAAGTAACTAGTTTGGTTTGGTTAGTTAAGTTTTCACTAAGGCTTCTATTTAGTTAGAAGCTTTGGTAGAAACGAATTTACATCAAAACATACCCTTTTCTCTTCAGATTTTTATTTGAAATGACTCAAAAAAGCTTTTATCGAAATTAAAGTTTTTTGATTTTCATTAGCTATTTATGCTTTGTAACCAGATAAACCAGAATAAATGGTTTTACTAATTCTTTCCAAAATGAAAGTTTGGATTCTTTATATTTTCTTAAAATAGATATACACAATTCGTATTTCAATGGAACTCCTTTATGGTGTCTGATATAATGAATTTTTAAAAAGAAATAAGAGATTATAAAAATTAAATCTTTAAAATAATATAATATATGATGGATATAATAGTGGCTTTGTATCAGACAGTTGTTAGCTTGTTTTTATTTCTATACCAAGAAATCTACGGATTTTTACATATGGATGGCATTCTTGAATTATTTGTATACGCAAAAAAAGGAGATTTTTCTTCCTTGCAAACTTGGGATGGAATCACTTCGTTGCTTAGACAAATTTGGGGCATAATCTTTTTTCTAGAAGTAACGGGATTGCTCATTAAGAGAAAGTTTAAGATAGGCGAGGATTATCGAATGCCGTTTTTTATTAGCTTATTCAATTCTTTAATAGGACGCTACATATCTATTGGGGTTATCGCCTATTGTATTGGCTTATGTAGTCCTTATGCTATTTTTAAAGCAGAATCTAGCTGGTATATATTCATTTATGGCTATATCGTATGGGAATTTGCATATTATGTATATCATTGGTCGAGTCATAACGTTCGTATTCTGTGGTGTTTGCACTCGGTACATCACGCTCCCAAAACGATGAATTTATCGGTTTCTGGTGTTCGCTTTTTTTTAGAGCTTACTTATCTTTTTGCTGTCAATGTAACGATTTGCATTTTATTAGGTGTGCCTCCTGTAATACTGGCGATTATCATGTCTATAGACAGTATTTGGGGAGAAATGCTTCATATAGGTGATAATTTTTTGCCTAATGCCCGTTTCGGTTTTCTAGGAAAATTGATAATTACACCCTCACATCATCGGGTACATCATGCCCGAAATCCATTGTATTTGGATACCAATTATTGTGTGTTATTAAATGTATGGGATAGATTGTTTGGTTCTTACCAACCTGAAGAGGACGATATAAAAATAGAATACGGCATATCAAGAGAGATGAACTCCGATAGCTTTTTAGATGTCTATTTTGGTGAAATACTCGATTTATGCAAGGATATTATTTACGCACCAACGCTAAAGCACAAATTATTATACATCATTATGCCACCAGGATGGAACCATACAGGAGATCATAAAACGGCGAGTATGGAAAGACAAAGATTTTTAGACGCACGACAACAAGAGCATAGAGAAGCAAATTTTCAGACAGTAAGTCAAGAACGCTCCGCAAATGAAGAAAGCATAAGTACAATATAAATAAATTAAAACTAGAATGAAAGCAACAGCAATAACAAGTATATCTATTAAATCTTCATTTTTATTAACTATCGGCAGCTTGTTTTTAAGTTGCGCACCATCAGATAGAGTAATAAAAACAAGTTCAACTCCGGTTTCAGCCAGCTTTTGGATAACAACGAGTAATCAATCTTCGAAACTTCAAAAACAAACTGAAGATTTAGTTTTTACTACAACAACCAATTCTAATCCAACTATTGAAGTGGATGCTTCTCAGAAATTTCAGTCAGTAGAAGGTTTTGGATTTTCATTAACTGGTGGAAGTGCCCAGAATATTAATAAGTTAGAAAATGCGAAAAAACAGGAATTGCTGCAAGAATTATTTGGAACGAAAAATAATGCAATTGGAATAAGTTATTTACGTATTAGTATTGGAGCTTCTGATTTAAATGAAGCGGTTTTTTCTTATGATGATATGCCAGTTGGTGAAACCGATTTGAAATTAGAACATTTTAATCTTGGCCCAGATGCTACAAATGTGATTCCGCTTTTAAAAGAAATTATCGCCATAAATCCTCAGATAAAAATTATGGGATCGCCATGGTCTCCACCCGTTTGGATGAAAGATAATGGAAGCACTGTGGGTGGAAGCTTGCAACCGAAATATTATGAAGTATATGCCAATTATTTTGTAAAATTCATTCAAAAAATGAAAGCGGAAGGTATTACCATTGATGCTATAACGCCACAAAATGAGCCTTTGCATCCAGGTAATAATCCAAGTATGTATATGACGGCATTACAGCAAGCCGATTTTATTAAAAATAATTTAGGGCCAGCATTTCAAACAGCAAAAATTAAAACCAAAATTGTTGTTTATGATCACAACTGCAACAAACCGGAATATCCTTTAACTATTTTAAATGACCCTAAAGCATTACCATTTGTGGCAGGTTCAGCATTTCATTTATACGAAGGAGACATCAGTGCTTTGACAACAGTTCACGATGCATACCCTAATAAAGATCTTTATTTTACCGAGCAATATACAGGTTCTGATACCAGTTTTGAATTAGATTTAAAATGGATGGTAAAAAATGTGGTAATTGGATCAATGCGTAATTGGAGTAAAAATGCACTTTCTTGGGGATTAGCCAATGATGAGTCGTACTTGCCTTTTACGCCAGGTGGGTGCAGTACTTGTAAAGGAGCTATGGCCATTGATAAAAACGGGACAATCAAAAGGGAAGTTGGATACTATATTATTGCTCATGCTTCAAAGTTTGTTCCTGCTGGTTCTGTACGTATTGGGAGTAACATAAGCGGAAATTTATACAATGTTGCGTTTAAAACTCCAGCAGGGAAAACAGTTCTAATTGTAGAAAATGACGGGGAAGCGACAGAATCATTTAATATTAAATACAACCAAAAACAAGTTTCTACCTCATTAAATGGAGGATCTGTAGCAACCTACGTTTGGTAATTTCGAAAATAAAAAAGATGAAAAAAGTACTAACAGGAATACTTCTGATGACATCGTTTTTTGTTCTGGCACAACAAAAGAGCAAAGTACAATCCAATTATTCAGCCAAAAACAAGAGCGTTACCGTTTACACAACAGCTGAAAAAAGTAATTTTAGATTGTCTAAAACAGATACATTCACATTCAAAAATGCTACACAAGCACTAGAAGTTGAGACTTCTGTTTTTGTAAGTCCAAATAAAAAATTTCAATCTGTTTTGGGTATCGGAGGAGCAATTACTGATGCCACTGCAGAAGTTTTTTCAAAATTATCCGAAGGAAAACAAAAAGAATTAATCACAGCCTATTATAATGTAGACAAAGGAATTGGGTATTCTTTGGCAAGAACCAACATTCATAGTTGTGATTTCAGTAGTGGGTCCTATACTTACGTGAATGAGGGGGATAAAGATTTGAAAACTTTCAGCATTCAACACGATTTGAAAGACCGAATTCCAATGATAAAAAAATCTATCGCCGAAGCCAACGGAAACCTTACTCTTTTTGCCAGTCCATGGAGTCCTCCTGCATTTATGAAAACGACAAACAATATGCTAAAAGGCGGAAAATTGAAACCAGAATATTGCCAATCATGGGCAAATTATTATACTAAATTCATTGCTGCCTACCAAAAAGAAGGAATTCCTATTTGGGGGATTTCCGTTCAAAATGAACCTATGGCGAGTCAAACATGGGAGTCCTGTATTTATACTGCTGAAGAGGAACGTGATTTTCTAAAAACATATTTAGGACCAACAATGAAAAAAGCAGGTTTTGGTTCCAAAAAAATCATTGTTTGGGATCATAATCGAGATTTAATGACAGAAAGAGCCAGTGTTATTTTTGACGACCCGGAAGCCAGTAAATATGCTTGGGGAATCGGATTTCATTGGTATGAAAACTGGAGTGGTGGTGAGCAAAAGTTTGATAATGTAGGTAAGGCTCACGAAATGTATCCCGATAAAAATATAATGTTTACAGAAGGTTGTGTTGAAAGATTTGATGCTTCCAAATATCAATATTGGCCAAATGGTGAAAAGTATGGAGAGTCGATGATAAACGATTTTAATAATGGTACTGTTGGATGGACAGATTGGAATATTCTTTTGGACCAAAATGGAGGTCCAAATCATGTTGGAAATTTCTGCTTTGCACCAGTTCATGCGGATCTGACAAAAGACGAAATAATTTATACGCCGAGCTACTACTATATTGGTCATTTCTCAAAATTTATTCGCCCTGGAGCTAAAAGAATAAGCAGTGTAGCAAGCAGGAATGATTTATTGACTACTTCATTTGCAAACCAAAAAGGAGGTATTGTAACTGTGGTAATGAATAAAACCAATAAAGAAATAATTTATAATTTATTCGTTGGAAATCAAGTGGCCGAAATAAAAATTCTTCCCCATTCGATTCAATCATTGGTGTATTAATCTTTTATTTTAAAAGACATTAACCATTATTTTTAAACGATCAATTTATTTATAGAAATAAAAAGAGAGTAATAAAACTATCATGAAAAAGCTACAACACTTAAAATTTTATAGAAGTATAGCATTTGGTATAATTCTGTATTCTGGGATTGCCACTGCCCAGAATTACGAATTGGATGCAGCTTCGACCCCAAAAATAATTGATCATCCAAAAGCCGAGTATGAAATAAAATCAAATCTGACAGATTGGCAAAACCAAGAAAAGGGGCTTCAAGCTGCTTTTGGAAATGCCGATAAAGCGTATTTTAAAAACAACCCGCCAACTAGTACAGCTGTTTTTTGGGGAGGAGCCGCTTGGAAAGGGCAACGACAAAATGCAATGCTTTTGATTTGGTCTGCTACAGCACAAAATCAAGTACGAATTCATGCGTCGGATTTAAAAGATGAAAATGGAAATGTATTAAGAAAAGACAATTTGCAAATCAATTTGGTTAATTATGTACTTTCTAACCATCCCTATAATGCAACAAATGTAGATTGTGGCGAAGGAATTGTAGACAAATCTTATTTGCTTCCGGATCGATTGGAATCCTATAATCAGGAATTAGACCGTTTTGATTTGCCTGAAATGACAGTGAAACCTGTTTGGCTTGCATTTGAGATTCCCGCAAATGCAGTAGCAGGAACTTACAAAGGAGAAATAGAAATTCAATCTTTGGAAAAAACAATTAAACTACCTATTTCAATTCAAGTTCAAAATCAGACTCTTCCGAAACCTCATGATTGGAGTTTTAGACTTGATCTTTGGCAAAATCCTTGGGTACTTGCCCATTATTTTCAAGTGAAACCTTGGAGTGAAGAGCACATGATGTTATTGAAAAAACATCTGAAAATGTATGCTGATGCTGGTGGAAAATTCATAACCACCTATGCCGTTCATTCGCCTTGGCAGGATACTACCTATTATGTAGATGAGGCCATGATTGGTTGGGTAAAACAAAAAAACGGACAATGGAAATTTGATTATTCTATATTCGACAAATATGTGCAATGTGCGATAGATGCAGGAGTAGATAAGGCTATTACGATTTATACACCAATTCCTTGGGGAGAAAGATTTCGCTATGAAGATGAAACCACAGGTAATTATATAACTGAAAGATGGCTTCCAACATCAGATGAATTTAAAGCGAATTGGAATATTTTTTTAACCGATTTGAAATCACATCTTGAAGCGAAAGGCTGGTTTGATAAAACCTACATAGGAATCAACGAAAATGCTATGGAGCAAACTTTAGAAGCTATTCACATTGTTAAGAAGCATTCTGATAAATGGAAAATAACTTATGCAGGTGACTGGCATCCTGAATTAGATGGTTTATTGGATGATTATTGCAGTGTTTTTGCCAAAGAAGGAAGCTTAAAAGACGTGACAAACAGATCTTCAAAAGGACAGACTTCTACTTTTTATGTATGTTGTACACCGGTAAAACCAAATAATTTTGTTTTTTCACCACCTGTCGAAGGACGTTGGATTGGACTTTATACATTGGCGCATGGATATGATGGTTTTTTACGTTGGGCTTATGAATCTTGGGGCTCAGATCCTACAAGAGATGCAAGACACGTAAGTTGGGGTGCCGGTGATGCGTTCTTGGTGTATCCTGGCGGGAATAGCAGTATTCGATTCGAAAAATTGAGAGAAGGAATTGTTGATTTTGAAAAAATTAAAATTTTGCAAAACCTCGCAAAAAGTTCAAAAAACAAGTCTGCATTAAAGAAAATGAAAGAATTAAATACGTTTTTATTAACTTTAAATTCTGAGCATGATTTTCAAACCACAAAAATTGAGAATGATGTTACGTCTGCACAAAAAATGATTAATGAATTAAGTGAAATATTGCAAAAGTAATTTGTTTTTAAAGTAAATCACGCTATTTAAAAAATAGAATTTCAATTAAAACCAATGAGAAAAATAATTATATCCTTTCTTTTATTAAGCTTCGTTTCGGTTTTTTCGCAGCAAAAAACTATTGAACAAAAAGTGGAAGTTTTATTGAAACAAATGACACTTGAAGAGAAAATTGGGCAACTCAATCAATATAATGATGACGGAAGCGTTGCAACTGGAATTGTTACAGCTGATAATGATGTTTTTGGGCAAGTAAAAAGAGGGCAAGTTGGTTCTATTTTGAATGCAAATGGTACCGTTCGTACGGCGATTTGGCAAAAAATGGCTATGGAATCCCGATTGAAAATTCCTTTGATTTTTGGACAAGATGTTGTTCATGGGTACAAAACAACTTTTCCAATTCCTTTAGCAGAAGCTGCAAGTTGGGATTTGGGAGCAATGGAACAATCAGCAAGAGTCGCAGCTACAGAAGGGGCTGCAGCAGGTATTCAATGGACTTTTGCCCCGATGGTAGATATTTCTCGTGATCCTCGTTGGGGACGAGTAATGGAAGGAGCAGGCGAGGATACTTATCTTGGTTCTAAAATAGCGTATGCAAGAGTGAAAGGTTTTCAAGGAAAAGGAATTGGAAACACAGATGCTATGATGGCTTGTGCAAAACATTTTGCTGCTTATGGAGCGGCAATAGGAGGGCGTGATTATAACGCAGTGGATATGAGTAACAATATGCTTTGGAATGTATACTTGCCTCCATTCAAGGCAACAGTTGATGCAGGTGTTGCTACTTTTATGAACTCGTTTAATGATATTAATGGAATTCCAGCTACTGCAAATGAATATATTCAAAGGGATATTTTAAAAGGAAAATGGAAATTTGATGGGTTTATGGTTTCAGATTGGGGTTCAATCGGAGACTTGGTAAATCATGGCTATTCTGCTGATAGAAAAGAGGCTGCTTTTGATGCGATTACAGCCGGTAGCGACATGGATATGGAAAGTCGTTGTTATAGAGATTATCTTGCGGAATTAGTTAAAGAAAAGCGAGTGGATATTTCTCTGATTGACGATGCAGTTAGGAGAATTTTGCGTAAAAAGTTTGAACTGGGATTGTTTGACGACCCATTTAAATTTTGTAATGCTGAGAGAGAAAAAGCAGCCTTGAATAATCCGGAGCATACTAAAATAGCTCGTTCTGTTGCTCAAAAAAGTATTGTTTTATTGAAAAACG
>NZ_DASTTN010000188.1:0-5206 GCF_035760125.1 Flavobacterium sp. | reverse complement strand
TGCTTTTAGTTCTATTTGAAAGACTTTCTGAAATAATATAAAAACAGGCACTCGTAGTAAGAATCAGAAACAAACCCAATAAACAGATCAACTTTCTTTTAGAGAGTCCTAATGTTACACTGCTCATTTTTCTTGCCCATTTATCTTGAATAACTAAATAATACTTATGTCCTATTTGATACCCCTTACTCCTGTTTTCTGCTGCGGATACCGGTTTACTCCCATACCTTTTAGATAGTGACCACATCATTGCTTACTTTCTGTTTTCAACTTTTAAATCCTTATTCTCGATTGTATTCCAATGCTCAATTAAAAACCCGTGTGGATTATTGTCGCTTCTTGAGACATTGCGTAAAGTGCCTTCAGTGATAAGGCTTCGATCCAAAATACTGGTTGTACGAATAATTTTCTGTTTAGCGTAACATTTAAAATGATATGGGTATTCCTTGATATCAATACTAATGCTGTCAACAATAATAGTTTGACTGATGTTCCCCGAAATTATTCCTGAATAGTAACCGCTCTCCTTTAGATCATCATAAATTCTTTTTGCACTATCGTCTGCCAAATAAAGCGCCTTGGTAACATTGTCCTTTATTACTTTATCATCAGGATCAAGGGTAAAAAAGAATTTGTGAAAAGTCTTTACATGGTCTTTGGCCTCCACAGGTATATTATCCTTTCGATCGGAAGAATAGGCTTCTATTGCCTTGCCGTTTGCCAAAATATATACCCTGTCTTCCATCAATGTCAGTGCACTAAAACTGCTGTAAATTATATAACAGCAGATTATAATGCACCCAACAACAACCAACACTGTAAAACTTCTCACATAACGAAATGCCGTATCTATATTCTTCATTTTTGCAAACATGATCTGAGCTTTAGATTATTTAGAATTCCCTTTTAGTCTATCTCCCATATAATTTCCTTTTTCCTCGAAGTATGGTGAAGCCTGCGTGGAAGAAGACATACTTTGGGACATTTTTCCCGCTGCATTGCCCATTGCATCTACAGCCATTCCCGCTCCCTGAGTAGTGCTATTAATAACAGAAGTACTTGAACTTCCAAAAATACTGGTCACTTTCTGACCTAGAGCCCCGCCCCCGCCAGCGTGAACTATATAATTGGCTACTGACGGAACCGTGAAATAGCCTACAATACCAATAATCATAAAAATGAGGTATGCCATGTCTGTCCTGCTAAAAAATGTATCTCCATAACTATTCACCTGAGAGATATCAATCTCCAGCATCTTTTCCTGTATTTTACCGATGATGCTTCCGAAAATATTCGCAACCGGTAACCATAAATAAATATTAATGTATCGTGCCAGCCAAACCGTAAGCGTATGCTGAAATCCATCAAAAACAGCAATCCCAAAAACAAGAGGACCTAAAACGGAAAGTACTATCAATTGAAATGTCCTTAAGGTATCGATACACAAAGAGGCCGCTTCAAACAATACTCTCAAAACCTCACTCAGCCACTCTTTTACGGAATTTCGAAAACTATAGGAAGCCTTCGACATGGCGAATTTGATATCGTTTCCTACTCCATCAATCATTCCCTCATCATTCGGATTTGCATTATCATGAGTATATTTATACCATCTGTCTTGATTGCCATCACCTGATTCACCAATATACATTTGCCAAGTATTCGTGCTTTTAATGGCTTCTTCTTTTTTTTGCAACAACAAACCAATAGCTTTATTGGAACCTTCAACCATTGCAGCTGTCGCTGTCACCGTGGGTTTCATTACCCCATTGATCATATACAGTACAGAGGGAAAAATCATAATGCAAAAACCAATAACGAAAGGGCGAAAAAGCGGATAAAAATCGATTGGCTCCGCATTGGCAATATGCCTCCATACTCGCGAACCGATATACCAAATTGTTGCAAAACCGGCTATTCCCTGCCCCACTCCCAACAAATTATTGCACAAAGGCATCATCTGATCATAAAGCTGATCCAGTACAATATGAAGACTGTTCATTTCATCCCCGACACCTTGAGCCTGGCTCACAATAGGCAATAGTAGTGCTACGCTGGCAAAAGTGACCGCTATATTCAATTTAGACATGACTTAAATTATTAGTTATTTAATTCATAAATGCCTCGCAAAACATTTACATCATTATGTTCCTTGGCGCGCTGGAGCGCCAGGATATCGGAAGAAGCATTAAAATTTCTCAGAAACTGTAGTTTGTCCTGCATTTCCAAATAGATGGCATCAATGACTTTCAATCGCTCATCATCGGACATTCTAAGTTTATTTGCAGTAATTACCATTGCCAACTCATCTAAGTTCCTCAGACTTTCCCTAACTAAATTGCCATAAACCTTTTCAAAATATTCGATTTCCTTTTGCGAAAAACTCTTACTGTTGGAAAACCTTTTAAAGGCAATCTTACTCTCTTTTATCATCATAATTTGATAATTGATAATATCCCCCACTCGCTTATATTTTTTTACAACCGGGCTCACTTGCATCAAAGCGTCCAAAAATGTTTTATGCAAAGTGAAATTGCCCTGGGTCATATCTTTGACCGCTTTATATCCTCCGTTCAAGATTTCATATCCCTTTTTCATATCCGACAAAATCTGCTTGAACTGGGCGAGTTTCTCAATGTTCAATAACAACTGTTGCATTTCCTGATATTGTGCCACTGCCTTCACTGGCGTGAGTAACATCATAAGAAGTATAACCAGTATCTTTATCTTTTTCATTATTTCCTGTTTTACAAGCCTTGCAAAGCACTACTCCATTTCACATCATCATTTTCTTTAGTCTTTGATAAAGAAAGCAAGCTTGCCTGCTTGCAGAAACTTTGACAGAACGCATAATCATCCATCATCGTTCGATGCAAACCATCAATACGTTCTATTCTTTGATCGTCTTTCATTTCAAGATTAACATCTGTGGTCACTTCAATGAGCTCATTTAGGGTGGCATTACAATTATCAAGCAACCGATCAAATGCCCGCTGAATATAATCCAATTCATCCCCATGAAATAAATCATCATTGCGCAATCGTTCAAAAGTGCTTTTGTAAGTCTTGATAATCTGAATCTGCATCGAAATAATTTCTGCCACTTTTGCATAATTCTTAATCTTTGGATTCACTTTCCCTAGAGAAGAAAAGTAATCACTATGCAAATTCACTTCCCCTTTCTTGACATCGCCTATGAAATTTAACCCTTTCTTGACCACAGCATATCCTTTTTGCGCATAGTCTATATAGATTTGAAGTGCCGCGATTTGCAATAACAACATCTTTTGTTGCTTGCCTTGGGCCTGTAACCCGCCAGTAATCAGATTTACAGTAACTAGCAATACAATTATCTTTTTCATTTCAATTGCTTTATTTATGGAATTCCGTAAAACCTCTTGACAGCATTCACATCATTGCTGGTTTTAGCCCTTTGCAAACTCAACAGTACATTCTGTTTATTAAATACGGTCAAGTCATCGTAATTAGAATCAATTTGGTCAGCTGCGGCATTAATAATCTCAAGCCTTTTCAAATCGCTCATTTGCGTAGTAAAAGATTCCAGTATTAGAAAAATCTGATCTATATTCTTTACACTTTCTTCCAAAATACCCGAATAAACCCTTTGCATATAATCCAATTCATCAGCATTAAAATGTTTGTCCTGCTGAAATAAATGCCAAGCCCTTTCGTATTCTTCGACCAATCTGGTTTGTTTTTGGGTAATATCTTTAATTCGTTGATAATAGGTAATGATCGATTTTACTTTCATCAGTTCCTGGTAATACTCTTTGTAGAGATCACGCTGTTTTTGCGACCATTTTGAAATCTCATCCAATTTTAGTTTCGACAGGATATTCTCGATTTTTTTCTGTGCGTTTTGCAACCAAATTGTTTTGTTCTGCAGTCGCTGTATCCGAAGATCAACAGCCTTTATTGCGGCAATTAGTGCCGCTCTCACAATCTCTATGATAGGAAGGGCTACTGCGGTTTCTACTGGCCTTACTGGAGTGTATACAAGAAATAGACACAACGCGCAAGTCAACATTTTTGTCTTTGCTTTCATTTTTCCTTTTCATTTAGTTTTCAATTCACAAATATTCAGCAATGCTAATTTAATTTTTCGCCCTCGCCTCTTCCCTCAAGTCAAAAGCCAATGCAGCAATTCCCTTTTTAATATCCCCATCAAACTTTTTGGCATAGGCCTGCACTTTTACTTTCTCGGTCTCTTCTGTGGTATAGGCCAAATACTCTTCTAATGAGACTTCTGTTCTATACACCTTGGATAACATGCCTCCTAATGAGATAAATACTTCCTTGTATTTTTTATCTGGATCATTGGCTTTGTTTACCGAAAGTACCAACGCCTTTTCCTTTTCCGTTAATCCCAATAATTCCTGTATCTGATCAAATTTATTTTGGTATTTGCTTTGGTCGAGCAATATTTTGCAGTCACTGTTGTTAATTATGGCTTGCTTGACAACAGGTGAGGAAATAATGTCTTCCACTTCTTGGGTGACCACAATGGCTTCTCCAAAGAACTTTCGGACCGTTTTAAATAGATACTTGATATACTCAGCCATTCCTTCCTTGGCAATCGCTTTCCATGCCTCTTCAATCAAAATCATTTTGCGGACACCTTTTAGTTTTCTCATTTTACTGATAAAGACCTCCATGATAATGATGGTAACCACCGGAAAAAGTATTGGATGATCTTTGATGTTATCCAACTCAAATACAATGAATCGCTCTTTAAGCAGTTCCAGATTATCAGTGGCATTCAGCAAATAATCAAACTCCCCGCCTTTATAGTAAGGACGCAACACATAGAGAAAATTATTGACGTCAAAATCTTTCTCCTTCACTTTATCGTTTTCCAAAATCGGAACAAAATCTTCTTTCAAAAATTCGTAAAAACTGTTAAAGCAAGGAAACAGATTGGGATTAGCCTCCAACTTTTCATAGTATAGTTGGAGAGCATTCGACAAAGCCACATACTCGCTACGATTAAAAGTCTCAGTATCTTTTTTCCATAGCGCCAGTAAAAGCGTTTTAATACTTTCTTTTTTCTCCGTATCTAAACTATCTCCCACTCCAATGTAAAATGGATTGAATCGAATCGGGTTCTTCTCATCATAGGTAAAATAATACCCTCCAACCATATCACATAATCCTTTGTAACTATGTCCCACATCAACTAATACTA
>NZ_DASTTN010000187.1:0-2181 GCF_035760125.1 Flavobacterium sp. | reverse complement strand
ACAATCGTTTCTCCTTGCATGGTTTCAGCAACAGCACTGGGTTGCATCGTAAAGCCCGAAGTAAACATTTCAGGAAAAACAATTAAATCAACACTTTCGGAAATGGCATTGATTTTTTCTCCGAGTTTTTTTCTGTTTTTTTCTGGGTTTTCCCAAAGCAATGACGATTGTATAAGTGCGAGTTTCATTTTGAATACTTTGCTGTTACACAAAGATACGCAAAGATAAAAAGAGATTCACAAAGGTTTATATAAACAAAAAACGCATCCCAATGAAGGAATGCGTTATTTAAACTTTTCAACTTCTGGTGTTGACCTTTAACTTTATGATTTATGATTAGTAATAATAATAGTTCATCGTCGTTGTATTGGAAGGACTTGTACTCCCTACATAATAATATTTTTCTACAGCTTTTACAAGATTATTATTTTTATCATAAGTATTTTCAAATACAATAGTTGCTGTGAGCTCATCATTATAAGAATCATATACACTTACTTTTTTTCTATTATTAATAGAATATTGATTTCCTAAAGCGTATCTAAATGCATCTGGTTTTATTGAAGATAGATAATTATTTCCATTGTCATATTCAATTTTATAATACTCGTCTGAGAAACCAGTGCCTGGCGCTTCATAACGAATTAAATTCCCTTTAGAATATTCAAAAAATTCTTCATTATCAACATCTGAGACATCAGAACACTCAGCTGTTTCAGAATTAGTAATTTGAATATAATGTTTTATTGAAGTTAGCTCCAAACCTGAATAGGAAAAACTAATTCTATCCATTGAATTCGTTAAAACATCCGAATAAGTTTCTTTTCTTTTAATGCAAATGTTGGTAACTAATCCGTTAGTGTATTCGAGCGAATTCACTTGCTCTATTAAATCAGAAGGGCTTGATATGTAGTATTCCTTTAAATCCCAACTAATCATTTTATTAGAAGAGTCATAATTAAAATTTGTTTGATAAGATTTCGAAATGTCTTTTATAGTTAATTTAGAAATGTCTCCCGAACTGTTATATTCATAATCACTTGTTTTTATTACCACACCGTTTTGAATTTCTTCAACTTTTTTTATTCTGTTTGTAGCAGACGATGTGTTTTGTGAATCATCTGTTGCTGAATCATTAGAACAACTTATTAAGAACGAGGTAATCAACAATATTAGGAATTTGTTTTTCATATAAAGGGAATTGATTTTTATAGACAATATTGTCTTTTTATTAATTTTGTAAACAACTATGTACAAATATTAAAATTATCTACTTTAAATACAAACAAAATGTTAATTTTTTTTGTGTTTTTTACAAAAAAAAGTCCCAATAAATTGAGACTTTTTTGATATAAAAAATATTTGAAGTGCTATTTCAAACTTGCAGATAGATACTCTCTGTTCATACGAGCAATGTTCTCAAGTGAAATTCCTTTTGGGCATTCGATTTCACAAGCTCCAGTATTGGTACAGTTACCAAAACCTTCTTCGTCCATTTGACGCACCATGTTCAATACACGGTTTGTAGCCTCCACTTTTCCTTGTGGCAACAATGCATATTGTGAAACTTTTGCTCCAACAAATAACATTGCAGAACCATTTTTACAAGTTGCCACACAAGCACCACAACCGATACAAGCTGCTGCTTCAAATGCCTTATCAGCATCGTCTTTAGGAACTGGAATAGTATTTGCATCGATAGTATTTCCAGAAGTATTCACCGAAACGAATCCTCCAGCTTGTTGAATTCTATCGAAAGCTGTTCTGTCTACAATCAAATCCTTAATTACAGGAAAAGCTACAGAACGCCAAGGCTCTATAACGATAGTATCACCGTCATTGAACATTCTCATATGTAATTGACAAGTAGTGATCCCAGTATCTGGTCCGTGTGCACGTCCATTGATATACAAAGAACACATTCCGCAAATTCCTTCACGACAGTCGTGGTCAAATGCAATAGGTTCTTTTCTTTCGTTTACTAATTGTTCATTCAATTGGTCTAACATTTCCAAAAATGAACTAGCCGTAGAGACATCATTCAATTTGTATGTTTCCATTTTTCCTTTTTCTTTGGAGTTTTTTTGACGCCAAATTTGAAGGCTTATGTTGATATTTTTTGCTGCGCTCATAATTTTTTTATTTGTAATTTCTTGCGGCTATTTTAATAAACTCGTATTT
>NZ_DASTTN010000186.1:0-4014 GCF_035760125.1 Flavobacterium sp. | reverse complement strand
ACCTGAGTTAGATTAATTTAATTTGGAGCAGAAAGATTTATCTTTTCTGGCAACATTGGTCCCGCTATACTACTATCGGGGCTAAAGGGAAAGATTTGGCTTTTTTATCATTATCCAAAAGGAAATAAGCAAAAATTACGCTTAGCAGGATTGTGATTATTATTTTTTATATTTGATAAAAAGGCAAATAGAAACAAGCTTTCGCCAATCTACCCAATTTTGGGTGTATATACGAATGTTTGTAGCACATATAAACGAGTTGGCGGTAATTCCACATATTCGCACCAAATTGACTCATTCAGCTAACGGAAGAAAGTCGAAATTTGGATGAATATTACAAAAAATCAGTGATTTTCAGAACCTTAAAAAACGTTAGATAGAATTTTAAATGAACATTGTCTAAAAATGATAAAATCTCAATTTTCTTTTCGAACATTTATTTCTGTTCCTTTTACTATTACAATCTTCTTTTTTCCAATTTATCTTTTTATAAATAGAGTTGAAGCGTTTGGAGAAAACTATAATTTGAAATTTATATTTATTTCTTCGCTCATATTATTTGTTTGTTTTTGGCTTATTCTTGGAACAGTTAGAAGAGTACTTTGGATAAAAATAAATGACGAGGAAATTATATTCAAAAACATTTTTCTTTCGGAAAGAAAATTTGCACTTAAAGAATTTGATGGATTTGAAACTACAGTAGAAATTTCGAGAGGTGGAAGTCATAAAGTTTTATATTTGATGAAAAACAAGAAAAGTTTGGTTCACATATCTGAATATTATTTAGCAAATTATAAAGAATTAAAGAGCCATATTGAAACAAGAATGAACAATTTAGGGTTTGTCCCCTTCAGTTTACTAACTGATTGGAAAAGATATAAATAAAAACTACCGCCAACAGCTACTACAACGGATTTGGGCAATTGGCTTAATGGAAAGTTGGTTTTGTATTTGGGCTGATTTGGCAAATCCGCATAATGGGCTTAATTTAGTCCCAAACCCGCTGTAGTACCAGAACGTTATACATTTTTATTGAATTTCACCTATGAAATTGATTTTACCAACAATATTGAAAAATACCATTTTACACCCTAATGCCGCGTGAGGGATAGAAGCAAGCTACCGAAGTAGCGCGGATAGCCCGACAGCATAAAGCAATGGGGCCGACTCACCAGCATGGTAAGTTGGCCCCATTGTTTTATGGTGACACGCCCAAATGGTTTTAAATTTCCAGACGAACTACATACCCCTCGAAACTTCGGACATTGAAAACGGTACCGTCTTCAAAAATGAGGTACTGCCCCTTGATTCCTACTAGCTTCCCTTTGAAATTATGCTCTTTTTCAAGGTTTAAACTGCTAACTTTTTTGGGATAACTCAATACAGGGAAATGCATTTGATAGACATCATTTTTCTCCAAATGATAAAATTCCTGTACCTCAGCAGGTATTAGTTTTTCCAGTTTTAATTTTTCAGCGACTAAATCGGTATGGGCAAGTTCATTTTGAACCATTTTGCGCCAATTGGTTTTATCGGTATAATGGCTTTTGAGCGCTACCTCGGTAATTCCGGCCAAGTAACGATTGGGTACTTCGACTATGGATATGGCTTGGCTCGCACCTTGATCAATCCATCTTGTAGGCACTTGGGTTTTTCGGGTCACCCCTACTTTGACTTCACTCGACAAGGCCAAATAAACGATATGTGGTTGCAATTGCACTTGTTCCTCATATGCCAAATCACGATCTTCAATCCCAAGATGGGCGGTGCTTAACTCGGGTTTCATAATCCAATCACCCACCGCTGGACTCGAATAAAAACAATCGTAACAGAATCCCTGACGGTATATTTTTTTCTTTTTACCGCAATTCAAACATTGGTATCCCTCAAAGTTTATTTCCAACTCTTTGTTCAATACTTGGTTCATGTTCAAAAAACTGTTTTCGAAAACCAAATAATATTGAATAGGATCTCCAAATTCGGTTTGCATTTTAGAAAGTACGCCTTGGTAAGTCATTTTAGATTGCAGGTTTTAGATTATAGATTGCAGGAAGCAAAGCTATCCTCTGAGTTAGAATATTTGACCCAAATTGAATCATTTTTTATAAAAAAACACTATTTTTGGTATTATTGCAAAGTTAGTATTTGTGAATCTATTTTCAAATCTTAAATCAGCAATCATAAATTAAAATCAAAACCCATGCCTTTATCAATTATCAATTCCATCGCTTCTTGGTTTTTAAAACAAAGAATTCACCAGATTGAACTTTTCTTGAAATACCCAAATGAGGTTCAGGAAGAATTATTGATGAACTTAATTCGTTCTTCTGAAGAAACGGTTTTTGGTAAACAATACGATTATGCATCCATAAAATCATACCAAACCTTTACCGAAAGAGTTCCGATTTCGACCTACGAAGATTTGGAACCCTTGATAGAACGCACCCGAAAAGGCGAACAAAACGTGCTTTGGGAAACCCCAATAAAATGGTTTGCCAAATCAAGTGGCACAACCAATGCCAAAAGTAAATTTATACCGGTAAGTAACGAAGCCCTTGAGGATTGCCATTACAAAGGCAGCAAAGATTTGTTGTGTTTATATTTAAACAATAACGAAGAATCTGAAATGTTTGTGGGCAAAAGTCTTCGTTTGGGAGGTAGTTCACAGATTTACGAAAACAACAATACTTTTTTTGGAGACTTATCGGCTATTTTGATTGAGAATATGCCTATTTGGGCCGAATTTAGCAGTACGCCCAGCAACAAAATTTCTTTGATGAGCGAATGGGAAACCAAAATAGGTGCCATTATCAATGAAACCAAAAATGAAAATGTGACTAGCTTTGCAGGAGTTCCTTCTTGGATGTTAGTTCTATTGAACAAAATACTAGAAGAAACAGGAAAAACAAACCTGATGGAAGTTTGGCCTAACTTGGAAGTGTATTTCCATGGTGGTGTAAGTTTTGATCCTTACAGAGAACAATACCACAAAATACTACCACACAACCAATTTAAATACTACGAAATTTACAACGCCTCTGAAGGTTTCTTTGCCATTCAGGATTTGAACAACTCCAGTGATCTATTACTAATGTTGGATTACGGAATCTTTTATGAATTTATCCCGATGGATACTTTTGGTACTCCTGAACAAAAAGCCGTTCGATTATCGGATGTACAATTGTTCAAGAATTATGCGATGGTGATTACTACCAATGGTGGTTTGTGGAGATACTTAATAGGCGACACGGTTCGATTCACTTCTTTAAGTCCATACCGAATCCGAGTAACTGGTCGTACCAAACATCACATCAATGTTTTTGGCGAAGAATTAATGGTCGAAAATACCGATCAAGCCATAGCAAAAGCCTGTCAAATCACCGAAACTGAAGTTGTCGATTATACCGTTGCCCCAATTTTCATGAAAGACAAAGAAAAAGGTGGCCACGAATGGATGATCGAATTTAAGAAAAAGCCAAAAGACATAGCCGCTTTTCAAAAAGCACTGGACGAAACCCTGCAATCTTTAAACTCTGATTATGAAGCCAAACGCTACAACAACATGACTCTTAATCCGCTAGTTATTAATGTGGCCAGAGAACGATTGTTTTATGATTGGCTCAAAGAAAGTGATAAACTGGGAGGTCAGCACAAAATTCCTAGATTATCCAACAAAAGAGATTATCTTGAACAATTGAAAAAAATGCAAAACTAAACCACTATGAAAAGAATATCACTTCTATTAACTGTTATAATAATTACTTCTTGCAGCGCCTCCAGTCATGTTTGTGGTGGTAATGGTGGAAAAACATGCGTTAAAACAACTCCCAAAACAATCGTCAATAAAGGTCTTGACACCTAGAGACCAGTTCATATTTCTATAAAAACAAAAGTCATTCAAAAATATATTTGAATGACTTTTGTTTTATACCATTATCACATCAAGTGACAACTCAATATTATTTTTCCAATATCTTTTTCAGGTTAGCCAGATTTTTAGTTTCGGCATCAGTA